>CAYTDX010000035.1:0-13456 GCA_964436655.1 uncultured Caldimicrobium sp. | reverse complement strand
GGCCTCTTTGGCCAATGTCAAAATGGTAACATCTGTCATTTTTCTGACACCTCCTTTAATAAAAACTTTTTACTAAGGACATAACCAAGAGGTTCCAGCCATCTACCAGCACAAAAAGCAAAAGTTTTAAAGGTAGCGAGAGCATCATAGGAGGCAGCATGAGCACCCCCATGGAGATGAGAACACTTGAGACCACAATATCAATTACCAGAAAGGGGATATAGAGCAAAAAACCGATCTGAAAGGCTGTCTTTAGCTCGCTAATCATAAAGGCTGGAATCAGGGTTAGCAGGGATACATCCTCTTTAGTTTTTGGTCTCTCCTCTCCCCGGAGCTTTACAAAAAGGGCCAGATCCTTCTCCCGGGTATTTTTTAACATAAATTCCTTTATAGGTTTGGCAGATCTCTTGAAAAGTTCCTCTTCACTTATCTGCTTCTGGAGATAGGGCTGAAGACCGGAGGTATAAACCTCTTTAAAGACAGGGGTCATGATAAAGAAGGTCAAAAAGAGGGCAAGGGAAATCAAGACCTGATTGGGAGGGGTTTGCTGAAGTCCAAGGGCGTGTCTGAGGATAGAAAAGACCACTACCAAACGGGTAAAGGAGGTAAGCATTAAAAGGATGGCAGGAGCAATAGATAAAATAGTAAGGAGAAGAATTATCTGGAGAAAGACACTCATTTGAGTGGGATTATGAGAGGCATCCACACTTAACTTCAGGGCTGGCAATGCCAGGGCATAAAAACTAAGCATCCTTTTTCAGCTCCCCAAGAAAGCTAAAGCCCTTATCAGAAAGCCCAATTAGCATCCTCTTCCCCTCAACCTCTACAAGCAAAATCTGTGCCTTATAGGCCACAGGTTTTATCTCCAGGATCTTGATAGTAGAGGAATTAGGAAGCTTAGTCTGATACTTTTTGTAGAGATGGGCAAGGATCGGCAGGGTGCTCAGGATGAGAAGCAGGATACCCAGGCTTTGCAGATAATTCAACCACTCCATGGTTAAGACCCCAGTTTTTTGATTCTATCTTGGGCACTGATGATTTCGGTAATTCTCACCCCGAAGCGATCATTCACCACCACAACCTCACCTTTGGCCATAAGTTTTCCGTTCACATAGACCTCAACGGGTTCACCGGCAAACTTCTCCAGCTCAACAATGGAGCCCTGATTGAGCTTAAGAAGTTCTTTGATGAGCATCTTGGTTCTCCCTATCTCAACGGAGATCTCCAGGGGGATGTCAAGAATAAAGTCAAACTCTGGATGAAGACCCTCTTCCTTCTGAGGTTTTAGCTCCTGAAGCTGGGCTGGTTGGGAGGAAAGGACTTCTCTTTCTCTGGGTTCCGCGGGAGGAATCAAGGGTTCTTCTGAGGAAGGTTTCTCAGTCTGTGCCTCCTTCAAAGCCGATTCCCACATGGACATCAAATCCTCAGGATTAAGGGCCTCTTCCTCAACTTTTTCTTCAGGTCTTTCAAGATTTTCCTCAGACATAGAGCTCCTCCTTAAATTATTCCTCCTGAGAGGTTATAAATTTTTCAACCTGTATGGCCAAATGTCTCTTAAAGACCCCCATTTTCCCCTGAATCTTAGGTATATCCTCTATCTTGATCTCAAGAGGCTCCTCTGCCTTTTTGTCTAAAAGGATTACATCACCCTCCTTGAGGTGAACGAGGTCTCCAAGGGAAATCTTGCCTTTACCCAGAAGGGCTGTCAGCGAGACCTCGCTATTCAAGATGATCTGCTCTAAGGACCTTCTCCACTTGGCATCCACCACTTCTTCAATCTGATAGGGAGAGTAGAGCTTTTCCTTGATGGGTTGAAAGGAACTCAAAGAATAACAAAAGAGGATCTTTCCACTAATGGTTTCCAGATCCAGGTTAAAACCTGTGACAAGGACTGTTTCCTCAGGTTGTAAGACCCTGGCAAATTGGGGATTAACCTCTCCTCTTATATACTTGGGCTTAACGGGATAGACATTTTTCCAGGCCTTTTCAAGCTCAAGAAAGATCATATCTACCACCCTCTTGATCAGTTTCTGCTCTATGGGGGTAAACTCTCTCCCTTCAACCTTAATGATCTTTCTTTCTCCCCCTCCTAAGAATCTCTCCACAAAGACAAACACCAAGGGGGCATCAATGATTAAGAGAGAATTTCCCTTCAGGGGCTCCAGTTTAAAGATGTGGATAGATGTGGGCACGGGGATCTTATTCATAAAATCCCTGAATCTTTCCATCTGGGTAGGAATATTGGTCATATCCACCATCTCTCGTAGCATGGTTGAAAAACCAAGCCTTAGAGAACGAGCAAGGGCATCGTTTATTACATCTATACCCGGAATCTTAAGGCGGGTGGAGATGGCAAAGTTTCTAAAGTCAAAGGGTTTAACCTTCCCCTCCTCAGGCTTTTCCGGAGTGGTATCAATCTTTCCGCTCTCAAGACCTGAAAGGAGGGCATCAATTTCTTCCTGACTTAGAATATTCTCCATAAATACCCTACTCCACAATAAACTGGGTTATATAAATATTTAAAATCAACTCCTCCCCAAGTTCTTCATTGGCTTTTTTCAAGATCTCTGCCTTGATCTTCTCTCTGGCATCTGGAGCAATGACATCCTCCACAGTCTTTCCACTTAAAATGGTTAAAACCAGGTCCTTGATAAGGGGTTCTTTCTTTTTAAGCTCCTCTTCCACCTTTTTGTCTGCTACCTCAAGGCTCATTTTTACCTGAAGGTAGCGTTTTCCGGAAGGATCCATTAGGTTAACGATTACAGGGTCAAATTCAATAAAGACCGTCTCCTTAGGTTTGGACTTTTTACTCTTTTTGGTCTCAGCTTGATCTTCACCCTTTTTTCCAAGGAGGAAAAAGACACCTCCTCCAGCTATACCTATGATTAAAAGACCAAGAAGAATAAAGATCAAAAGCTTTTTTTTGCCACCTTTTTTCTCCTGAGCCCCTTCTTTCACTTCCTCTGCCATAGCTCACCTCCTCTCTTTGGTAAATTTTATTTCAAAATTTGTGCCATATTATTTTATACCCCCTTTTTAGCCTTACAGGCCTTACCCGAAGCCCTCATTCTCACCACAGGGGAAAAACATCTTGTCCTCCCCCAAGGAAAGAGGAAGCCAGTCTTTCATATCTTAAGTCAAAAAATTGACAGATGGATTCTTTATGTCAAAATTTTTATAAGTCCTTTCCCAGTAGAGGAGTAGCCACTTTAGCAACTTACCCTGTGAAAAACCGCCCAGCCCCTCTTTGGAGATAATTCTATGGCAGGGATAAAGCAAGGGCAAAGGATTTGAAGAAAGGGCCTTAGCAATGGCCCTTACAGCCTCCGGACATTTTAGAAGACCTGCCAGTTCTTTATAGGTCAAGGTCTTCCCAGGGGGAATCTCCCTTAATAAACAGAGGACCCTTCGGGTAAAGTCCCTGACATTGAGGTGGTGAGGTAGGTCTATATAGCTTATTCTCCCTTGAAGATAGGCCCTTAGCTGAGCTAAAAAATCCGCAACAGGGCTCCTGAGTGCTTCCTCTTCAATAAGGATTTCTCTTCTGTTCGGGTGAAGATAAAGGGCAAAGGAGACCCGGCTCAGTCTTCCGTCAGGAAGATAGCTGAGTTCAAAGCTAAGGGGAAAGAGCTTAAGGCTTGCCTTTAAATTCTTAGGTCCTTCCAATTTTCTTCTTAGGCAGGGGAAGGTATTCAACGGAGGGGAGGCTTCTTGTAGGCTGGGGGAAGAGTTTCATCAACTGATAGATTTCAAGGGGCATCTCCCTTGAGACTGGAAGCCCGAGTTTTTTGGCCTCTTCAAAGGTGATGGGGTGATCATGGGTAAAATATCCCTGGGATAGGATCTCAGCAAGCTGCTCAATCTTTTCCGGGGCGTATCTTTCATCCAGTATGAGCCTTAGATTTTCCTTCATCTGTCTCAGAGCCATCTCAGCAACATCTGCAAGGATAAGGGTCCTATCCTCAATCTTTTCCAGGGGCTTTTTCTTGATAAGCCTCAGGATAGAGGCTGCCGGGTATCCTTCTATTTGGGGATCAACTGGTCCGAGCACGGCATGTTCATCCATAACTATCTCATCACAGGCAAGGGCAATAAGGGTTCCTCCACTCATGGCATAATGGGGCACAAAGGCCGTGACCTTAGCGGGATGCTTCTTTATGGCAAGGGCAATCTGAAGGGCGGCAAGCACCAATCCACCCGGGGTATGGAGGATCAGATCTATGGGAACATCCTTGTCTGTGAGATGTATGGCCCTGATAACCTCTTCGGAATCATTGATGTCAATAAAACGCATAAGGGGAAAGCCAAAAAAACTCATGGTCTCCTGGCGATGAACCAAGAGAATAACCCGAGACCCCCTCTTGGTCTCAATTCGCTCAATCATCTTTTGTCTGGCTATTTCCAGAAACTTCTGTCTCAAAAGGGGTTGCATCGCAAAGATCAGAAATAAAAGCCAGAAGAGCTCAAAACCTGACATGAAGGTGCCTCCTCTAAGGTTTATCTAAATCAAAAAAGGCCCCAAAGATACCCTCTTCGTCTTTATAAAACCTGCAGGGCCTTCTACAAAAGAGCCTGTAAGTCAAGGCTCCTGTTATAAACCCTCCGAGATGAGCAAACCAGGCTATGCCTCCCACACTCCCTGGTAAGGCAAGAGAAAAAAGGCCACTATAGAACTGCATCAAAAACCAGAGGCCTAAATAGAGAAAGGCAGGGATTTCTATAAAGAGGGGGAAAAAGAAGATGGGGATAAGGACGAGGATTCTGGCAAAGGGATACATCATGAAATAGGCCCCCATAACTGCAGAAATGGCTCCACTTGCCCCAACAAGAGGCACAACTGAATCGGGATAGATTAGGGCATGGGTGAGGGTGGCTAAGATCCCGGTAATCAGGTAAAAAAATAAAAATCTCAGGGATCCAAGGCGGTCTTCCACATTATCCCCGAAGATCCAGAGGGTCCACATATTCCCGATGAGATGTAGCCAGCCCCCATGTATGAAAAGATGAGTAATAAGGGAGAAATAGCTCTGCCATGGGGTTTGGCCGGTCAAGACAGAAAAGTAATCATCCAGAAATAGCCCGGGGGTAAAACCCCAGTTGCGAAAAAAAATCTGGCGAGCCTCCTCGGAAAGGGATAGCTCATAGAAAAAGACGCAAATATTAATTATAATTATTACCCAGGTGACAAGGGCAGGGCGCCTTCGGGGATTAAGGTCCTGAAGAGGGATCATCCCAGGGCTCCAATAAGTTCTCCCCTTACCCTTTTACGAAAGGTCTCGGATCTTTCCAGAAGCTGTAAAAAGCTTCCCTCATCCTCGGGAACGAGCCCAAATTCATACTCCCCATCAGAGCCCTTTGAAAAGTTTCTCAGGGCAAAAGTCCCTCCCTCCAGAAATCTTCTGGCAAGGTCCAGAAAGAGACGGGCCCCTTTGGAGAGGGCATAAAACTCGGCTGCCCTTAAGGCGTATCTATTTCCATTAAAAGAGAGGCTCACGCCCCCGCCCTCTTTCAAGAGACTAAGGGCCTGAACATCCGTAATGGAATCCCCACAATAAAACCCCTCGGCATAGGAATTATTCAGGTTTTCAGCTATTATTTTGCAGGCCTTAGCCTTCTCTTCTCCTCCTATGGGATTCACCTCTCTTAAAAACACCCCACAATCAAGATTATAGATGATTTCAAAAAAGATCTCCTCAAGACGATCTAAAATAGCCCTGAGAGAAGAGGGCAGGTCTTCAACCCTTTGGGCCTCTCTCGGAAGCTCTATGAGTGGAAATTTCATGATCTCCTCATAAAGATCCTTCAGTATCTTGGCCTCGCCTTGCGAGAGATCCACCTTTTCAAGGTCAACCTCTGTGCAAAAGACCTGAGACATAGGGAAGTTAAGTCTCTGGGTAAGGGCCTCTAAATAGGGCCTGTAACTTGTGCTGATAATAAAGGTGGGTATAAACCTATTCAAGGCTGGAAGGACCTCTTCCACCCCTGGAAGAATTAAAAGCGTTTTTGCCGAAAACTCCTCAAGGAGCCTATTTGTAGCCCCAAAGAGCTTAAGAAAGGGGAGGATAAGTTTTAGGGTATCTCCTGCCTTGTAGCCTGGCTTTTTTTTGATATCTGCCAGATAATCATCAAAACGGGAGATCTGGGTAAAAAAGTAATCTCCCTTTGGAATCAGATAGGCTGAAAACTCAAAGGCATTATCATTGAGGGTCAAAGGTCCTTCACAGTCAAAGGCAAGAAAAGCCATAATCTTCAATTATAACATCAAGCCGCAAAAAGGTAAAGTTTTGAGACCTTCGCAAACTTAAGCTTGTGGCTACCACAAATATTTTGCTTTTCTCTCGTAAGACCTAAAGGGCTTGCAGCTACCAGAGCTATTTTTTTGCCTTTTTTAAACAGCTCATTTAAAACCTTGACTTTTCCCCTGAGAAAGCTTAACATTATTAATAAACTTCTCTGTAAGAGGTGAGTGGAATGAAGGTAAAAGTTGTGATTCATGGATTGGCAGTTGATCCTGTCTCCAACAGTCCGGTTATGCTTCTTAAGGAGTTAAATGGAGAGAGGATCCTACCCATCTGGATAGGCGTCTTAGAGGCTACCTCAATTGCCTCAAGGCTTGAAAACATTCAATTTCCAAGACCTCTTACCCACGACCTTATGAAAAATATCCTTGACTTCTTAGGTATAAGGATCCCCAAGATTGAGATTGTTGATCTCCGTGAAAACACCTATTATGCAGTGATTACCCTTGATATTCAGGGTGAATTGGTTGACATTGATGCCAGGCCAAGTGATGCCGTAGCTATGGCCTTGAGAACTGGAGCGGAGATCTTTGTTAACGAAGAGGTTCTTCAAAAGAGCCAGACCTTTGTGGATTCCCCCACCAAGGGCTCTCAGGAAGAGATGGTGGGTGCAACCGAAGAGGAGAAGGAAAAACTGAAAGAGATTCTGGAGGAGCTTGACCCTAAACACTTTAAATACAAGATGTAGGAGCCTCCATTGTTTGACTTTCACTGCCATTCCGTCTTTAGCGACGGCGAGTTAATCCCTGCTGAAATCTGGCGAAGGGTTAAAGTGCTTGGCTATTCAGGAATTGCCATAACCGATCACGGAGATTCCTCTAATCTTGAATTTATTCTTGGTAACCTCTTAAAGATTAGAGATGCCTTTAAAGGTCTGAGTCCACGGCTCATAGCCGGGATTGAATTAACCCATGTCCCTCCTGAGCTTATTCCAGAACTCATCCAAAAGGCAAGGACCCTTGGGGCAGAAATAGTGGTAGTGCATGGAGAGACCATTGTTGAGCCTGTAGCCGAGGGCACAAATAGGGCCGCAATCCTTGGTGGAGCTGATATCTTAGCTCATCCCGGGCTTATAAGTGAAGAGGAGGTTAAACTTGCTGCTGAAAAAGGGATTTTCCTTGAGATATCAGGCAGAAAAGGGCACTCCTTTACCAACGGGCATGTGGTAAATCTGGCCAGAAAATATCAGGCTCCTTTGATTATAAACTCCGATGCCCACAGCCCTTCAGACCTTTTAAGTCAGGACCTTGCTACAAAAATAGCCTTAGGAGCGGGTCTTACTCAGGGTGAAGTCAAAAACCTATGGAATATGGTAGAGAGGCGCTTTCTCAAGAGCTGATTTTAGAACAGCTCAAAAAGCTCTTTCTTCAAAGAGGTTATCCCGAAGAAAGCTTACAGATCAAAAATCAATTTTTCTTTTCCTGTAAAGGTCTTTCCTTTGAGATTGAGCTTCCCCTGATCGTAAGAGCCGAAAAAACCCTTCTTATTGTGAATTATCACCCAAGTATAGGAGGGCTCTCTTCCTTTGAGAGGCCTCTTCTTGCTATAGCCCGTATCTTCTTTGATCCCTTGCCCTATTTTGCCCTTCTCACTAATTTGCAGACCTTTGTCTGTATAGAAGTCTATCCCCAGATGGTCTCAAGGGGAGAGCCGGACATTATCCCTCCTTATGAGGTTCTTCTAAGTTATACCCCACCTTTTGTGAAGCCCTTTAAGCGGGAATTTGAGGAAAAGATCCTTGCCCTGCACCTGAGTGGAGGTTGAAGGGCAGGCAGGTGCAAGTAGGCTACTTCACTTGAGAATAGTATCTCTGTCTCAGGATCTCGTAAAGGGATATACTTACGGCCTGGGCCACATTAAGACTCTCAATTTTTCCCCGCATGGGAATGCGGGCCAGGAGATCACACCTTTCCAAGATAGAGGGTCTTATCCCTTTTTCCTCATTCCCAGCAATCAAGAGCAGGGGAATTTTTAAGTCAAGGTCATAGAGGATGGTTTCAGCCCTGTGGGTTAGCCCTAAGACCCAGAGACCGCAATCCTTAAAAAAGGAAAGGGCCTCTTTTAAATTGGTCACCTTAGCAATGGGAAGATTAAAGGCTGCTCCAGAGGAAACCTTGATCACTGTGCCGGTTATTTCGCAGGCCCTGTGCTTTGGGATGATAAGCCCGTGAGCACCTGCCGAGTCAGCAACCCTTAGAATATTTCCCACATTCTGGGGGTCTGTAACCTCATCTAAAGCGATAACAAGAGGGATCTCTTCTCTTTCTTTCCACCGGGATACCACATCCTCAAACTCGGCATACTCAAAGGTGCGTAAATAGGCAACCACTCCCTGAGTGTTGGCCTCAGGGGGGACCTTGGCAGGTGAAAAGGTCCCCTTTGACCATATCCTGACAGGAATTCCAAGGGCTTTGGCCTTTTCAAGGATCTGATACTTCTTGCCATAAAGGGACTTTTTCTCAAAGAGAATCTCCTCAATTAGATCCGGCTGATTTTTCAGGACCTCAAGAAGGGGATTGATTCCCCAGATAACCTTAGGCATTATCTCAGAAAATAGATTTTACCCTGAAGGGACGACACAACTCGGCCTTGAGGATAGATAAAAAGTTCTCCTTAGCCACAGATAAGTCCTCATTTATCACGATGTAATCAAAAAAGGAAGATAGCGCAAGCTCAAGGCTTGCTCTCCTGAGCCTTTCCTGTATCTTTTCTTCGGCTTCAGTGCCTCTTTTTCTTAATCGCTCCTCAAGCACCTTCAAGCTGGGCGGGGCTATAAAGATGGATACGGCAGAGGGGCCGAAATACCTCTTAAGATTGCCTGCCCCGATGACCTCTACATCAAAGACAAGGTGTTTTCCCTGAGAAAAGGCCTTATCAATCTCTGTTTTTGCGGTGCCATAACGGTTAGAATGGACCTCTATCCATTCAAGAAAATCTCCTCGGCCAAGCATCTCCTGAAAGGCCTCAGGAGAGACAAAATAATAATCCCGGCCATCAACCTCACCTGGCCTTGGAGGACGGGTGGTATGGGAGATGGAGAAGTAAAAATCCTCCTCTGGAAGCAGTTTTAGAAGAGTGCTTTTACCGGCCCCTGATGGTCCTGAAACAATAAAAATCAGTCTTTCCAAAGACTACTCTTCCTCTTCTTTAAGCTTGAAGGTATCTGTTGCAAATCTCTGGGCAATGGTTTCAGCCTGAATGGCAGAGAGGATGACATGATTACTATCCGTAATGATGATAGAACGGGTTTTTCTTCCCTGGGTTGCATCAACCAATCTTTTGGTGTCTCTGGCCTCCTCCTTAAGTCTTTTCATGGGGGCGGAATTAGGATTGACTATGGCAATAACCCTGTCTGCCACCACAAAGTTACCAAAACCTATGTTCAAAAGCCTTCCTGAAACAGCCATGCTTTCCTCCATCCTTTATTTATCTCAAAATAAATTAACACATCTCTAACTTTTTGTCAATTTTTTAGATTTTTTGCTCCCTTTTAAAAATTTTCTTAAAAAAGCGGGCTCCAAATTTTTTGAAGATCACAAAAGGGCCAAGGAGAATATAAAAAGCAACAAAGACGAAGAGGAGCAAGGGAGGATTGGCGGCAGTAAGGGTAAGCATCAGAATGAAAAGAAGGAGAAAATAAAAGGTCTGGGCACTTTTGATCTTGATCTCCTTAAAGGCAGGATATTTGATTGGGGAGACAAAGAGATAGGCTAAGAGATAGACCATGATCAGAAGGAACCAGTTTCTGTAAAAAGGCTCAATTCCGAGGTTTAAAAGGAGCAAAATTGTGGTAGCAATTATAGCGCCACCTGCAGGGGAGGGTAGTCCTTCAAAATAGAGGGTTGATCCTGATTTGACATTAAATCTTGCCAGTCTCAGGGCCACACAGGCAGTGTATAAAAAACAGGCCAACCATCCCATTTTGGTAAAACTCTTAAGCGAAAAGTTATAGATAAGAACCGCTGGGGCTATCCCGAAGGAGACCATATCAGCCAGTGAATCATATTCCTTCCCAAATTTACTCATCTGACCAATGAGCCTTGCAATTCGGCCATCAAAGACATCAAAGATGATGGCCAGCAATATGGCCACTCCAGCCTGAAAAAATCTTCCCTCAAAGGAGGCTATAACAGCAAAAAAACCGAGAAAAAGGTTGAGAGTGGTAAAGATGTGGGGTAAAAGAGGTGTCATGCCAGAGAGGCTTTTAGAGGGAGCTTGGCAAGAACAGTTTCACCAGAAAAGACCTTCTGGCCTTCCTTAACAAAGAGTTCAGCCCCTTCAAAGGGAAAAAAGAGCTCAACCCTTGAACTGAACTTGATTATGCCGATGAGATCTCCGGTCACAAGGTCATCTCCGGGGAGGACAAAATTTTTGGCCCGGCGGGCAACCAGCCCGGCAATCTGTACTACCCAGAAGGGCAATCCATCCTCCCTTTCAATGAGATAAAAGATCTTCTCGTTTCTTTCTAAGGCCTCATCCAGAAAGACCGGCCCCTTATCTCCCTGAAGATGGAGGACCTTGAGAACCCTTCCAGAAACAGGGCTACGATTAAGGTGAACATCCCAGAGTCGCATAAAGATCCCGATGCGGTAGAGAGGTCCCTCAAACCAGTCTGGTCTTTCTTCTACCTTACAGCAGATAATCTTACCATCCGCTGGGGAGATGACAAGTTCAGGTTCAAGAAGGGGCTCTCTCCTGGGATTTCTGAAAAAAAAGGCATTAGCAAGAGAAAGCCCTAAGAAGGTGCCGGCAAGCTTGGGCCTTTTCAAGAGGGCCGAAAGGCCTGAGGCTAAAAGGGGAAAGAGGACAAAGGGACGCCCTTCAGGATGAATCATGCTGAATCCCTCTTGATCAGAGATGGAAAAAGGCCCTCGTCCGTATGGGGTAAAAAGAGGGCTGCCATGTAATAGTCCATATAGGAGGGGTGATTGGAGAGCTCAACATGGGTCATCATCTGGGTTATCTTAAAAAGTTCCTCTCTTTTAGGGGTATATAATACCACCTTTTTAGCACCCTGTAAACTGGTATTCCCGAGGAAGTAAAAGCGATCCCTGGGAAGATCGGGAAGGAGCCCGATGGTTATGGCATCCTCAAGGTCAATGTAGCTTCCAAAGGTTCCAGCCAGAAAGACCCTCTCAAGTTCATTAATACTCAAGCCTACGGATTCAAGAAGAATCTGATACCCTGCAAACATGGCCCCTTTGGCGCGGATGAGATTCTCTATGTCATTTTCCGTAAAGACTATGTCCTGGCCGGTTGCAGACTCCTCTTTAAAGACAAGGATGTATTCAAAACCTTCTTCACCTTCTCTCAAGCGGGGATGCTTGAGATCCCTTCTGTATTTTCCAGCCTTATCAACGAGTCCTGTTCTGAAAAGACTTGCCATAAGGGAGATTATACCTGAGCCACAGATTCCCTTGGCCCTTTTCTTCCCAATTGTAAGGAACATGGGTTCATAGGTCTGAGGGTCAAGGCTTACCGCTTCAATGGCACCACTGGTTGCCCTCATACCGCACTTTATACCCCCTCCTTCAAAGGCAGGCCCGGCTGAACAGGCCGCACACATGAGAAAATCTCTGTTTCCAACCACTATCTCACCATTTGTTCCAAGATCAATAAAAAGGGTCAAGGCCTCTTCCTGGGCCATAAGAGAGGCAAGAACACCGGAGGTAATATCTCCTCCCACATAGCTTGCAACCGATGGAGAAAGAAGCACAATACAATCTTCCTTTAAGGGTAACCCCAGCTCTTTAGCCTTGAAGATAGGATAGACCTTAGCCACAGGCACATAGGGATATTCTCTTAAAAAACGCGGTTCAAGCTCAAGGAAAAGATGAGTCATAACGGTATTTCCAGCTATAGAAAAGAGATTGATTTCCTCAAGCCCTCTGCCGGCCTCTTTCAGTAGCTCCTCTATAAGTAGAAGGCTCCTCTCTTTAACCCTCTCTGATAGAAGCTTGAGGCCTTCCTTTTTGCGGGCAAACTCTATTCTACTTATGACATCTTCACCATAGCTCACCTGAGGATTATAGTCCGAGGTGTAGGCCAGAGTTTCTCCGGAGTTAAGGTCAATCAATTCAAGTTGAAGGGTCGTTGTTCCAAGGTCCATGGCCACAGCAAGATTGGATTTCAGGGTATGTCCGGCCTCAAGGTCAATCAGATGATAAGCTTCTTTCTGCTTTAAAAGGGTAGCTGTTACCCTAAAATCAGCCTCTCTTAGGACAAAGGGGAGTCTCCTGAGAAGGGAATAGGAAACCTCAACCCCTTCAATCCCCCTTTCTTTAAGGGCACTCAAAAGCCTCTCCAGATCAGGGGTATTTTCCTCAATAGTTGGAGGAGAAAGTTCTAAGTAGACCTTTTGCACCAGGGGATCAAGAGTTAAGGGCTCCTCTCTTTCAAGGGCCTTGGCTCTAATTCTGCGAAGAAGGGCCTTTCGGTCAAAGTGGCTCTCAACAGGTATGCGTACAACTATATCTGTTACTGGATAAAGCGTGCAGGCCTTGTAGTAGATCTCCTCAATCTTTTCCCCCTTGGCCTCACCTGCCTCAAGAAAGACTTTACACTTGTTGCAGACCCCTATTCCCCCACAGCTTGCATTTATGTGGATCCCGAGCCTCATAGCAAGGTCAATAACCGTCTCATCCGGTGCTATTTCTGCCTCTATCTGATAGGGTTGAAAGAAAACCTTGGGCATAGGGCCTCCTCTTCAGGGATCATCTTTTACAATTTAAAATACTTTGTTAAAAATTCAGCCCTTGCACCAAATTTTCACAAATTAGAGACCCCTGTCAAGAGAAAATCATGCCGAGTTCTTTATAAAGATTGTATATAGATTTCACATAGGAGCTTAGTCTCAAGGGTTTCCAATTCTTAAATTTTTGGTTTTAATTTTTTGGCAGCCGTAAGCTTTAGCCTGCGTAAGAGAGAATTTACACTCCCTCTCCCCTGGCGGGAGAGAGTCGGGGTGAGGGGGATGGGAGTACTCCACCTACGCGCTACGGCTACCAGAAATTTAAAAAGATCCATAATTTTGCATAGGTCTCTTTGTCTTTTAAGTAAATCATACACGATAAAAATTTCAATCCAATTTTGCAAAGCCCTCATATCTCATTTGCCAAAATCCCCACATATCTTGCCTTCGCCCTCTCAAGATGAAG
>CAYTDX010000034.1:0-14068 GCA_964436655.1 uncultured Caldimicrobium sp. | reverse complement strand
CCCAATCTATAATTCTTGATTTTTGGCTTTTCTGGTAGCCGCAAGCTTTAGCTTGTGTCAGATTTTTTGATTTTATTTTTTGAAAACCTTCGCAGGCTAATGGTCTTGCGGCTACCCAAATAAACAATTTTGCAAAGAACTCAAAACCGTAATTTTGTAGATAATACAAATTGGAGTATCCCTCTCAGGGAACAGCCTATTTTTCTCTTGTAAGAAGGGCAGAAAAAAAGCCGTCAAGACCATGCCTGTGCGGATAGGTCTTCAGGAAGTTTCCCTCTACCAGGGTCTTTCCGATCTCGCCACAGAGTTCCCTTAAAATAGGCCAGGGATTTTGCAGGGAAAAATGGGGATGTTTTTCAAGAAAGACCTTTAGAACCTCTTCATTTTCCTCTGGTTCAAGACTACAGGTTGCATAGAGAAGTCTTCCTCCTTTTTTGAGATAGGAGGCCACTCCTGAAAGCAGATCCAGTTGTCTTTTGGAAATCTCTTTAAGATCTCTTTCTCTTCTTGCCCACTTGATATCCGGATGTCTGCGGATTATACCCGTTCCTGTGCAGGGGGCATCAAGAAGGATCTTATCAAAGGCCATAAAATTTAGGCCCTTAAGGCCTTCTACCACATTTCCTTCAAAGACAAGGGGTTCCTTAAGCCCCAATCTCTCAAAGTTTTCTTTTAGTTTTTGCAGGCGAGACCTGTGAAAATCAAAGGCAACGATTTTAGCCTGGCCTTTTGTGAGCTCGGCTATATGAGAGGTCTTTCCACCAACCCCAGCACAGGCATCAAGGATTAAGTCACCTGGTCTGGGATCAAGTAAAAACCCTACTAACTGGCTGGATGAGTCCTGCACACTGAACCAGCCGAGGTCAAAGCCCTTGAGTTCGACAATCCTCCCTCTGAAACCTCTAAGCACTATTCCAGAGGGGCTGTAAGGACAGGGCTCTGCAGTTGGAAGCACCTCCTCTTGAAGATATCTCAGGAAATTCTCCCTTGAAACCTTCAGAGGGTTTACCCTTATCACTAAGGGAGGTTTGGAATTACTCGCCTGAAGAAGCCTTTCCAGTTCCTCAAGGCCGAATCGCTTGAACCACCGGAGAATCAACCACTCGGGAAAGGAGTATTTAATACTCAGATAATAAAGGGGGTGGGCCCGGGGAGGTTCAGGAAGATGAAGTTTATTCTCTGCAATCCTGTGAAGGATAGCATTTACAAAACCCCGGATCCAGCTTGCCCGGCCCCTCTTTAAGAGTATCCTTAGAGTTTCGGCAAGGACAGCCCTTTCCGGGATCCTGGTAAAAAGCAGTTGATAAATACCAAGCCTCAGGGCATTTTTAACCTCTGGATCAATTTTATCCAAGGGCACCTTTGAAAATCTCTCCATTAAAAAATCAAGATAAAGGAGGTGTCTTACCACTCCGTTTACAAGTTCCCCTACAAAGGCCCTGTCTCTTTCATCGGGAAGGGGATTTTTGGCAAGTATCTGACTGAGGAGTTCATCCAAGGGAGGTTTTTCCCTCTCCCAGAGGAGAAGGACCTTAAGGGCTATGGTTCTGGCATCTTTTACAGAACGGGACATAGGTCTTCTCTTAAGCCCATTTGAGGGCAAGCTGTCTTAAGCTGAAGAGTCTATCCCTGAGGAGGGCTGCCCTTTCAAATTCATAGTTTTTGGCTGCATACTTCATCTCCCTTTCAATCCGATCCATCTCCTCTTTAAGTTCTTCAAGGCTTGCGAAGTGCTCATCTATCTCTACCACCTTCTCAAGATCAACAAAATCGGCTTCCACCATTTTCATCAGGGGATCTTCTAAGGACTTGATAATCGTCTGGGGAGTGATCCCGTGTTTATGATTGTATTCCTCTTGCAGCCTTCTTCTCCTCTCGGTCTCGCGAATGGCCCTTTCCATAGAGGGGGTTATGGTTTCGGCATAGAGAATGGCAGTGCCGTTTATATTCCTGGCAGCCCTTCCCATGGTCTGGATCAAGCTTCTTTCTGAGCGTAGAAAACCCTCCTTATCCGCATCCAGGATGGCCACAAGACTCACCTCAGGGATATCCAGCCCCTCGCGCAGGAGATTGATTCCAATGAGGACATCATACACCCCTTTCCTGAGATCCCGAATGATCCTGGCCCTCTCTAAGGTCTTCAGGTCTGAATGAAGATAACAGGCCTTGATCCCCAGTTCTTTATAGTAATCCGTTAGCTCTTCCGCCATTCGCTTGGTGAGGGTGCAGACAAGGACTCTTTCCCCTGCAGAGACCCTCCTCTTGATTTCAAAGTAGAGGTCATCCACCTGATTGGTGGAGGGACGCACCTCAATCTTAGGGTCAAGGAGCCCCGTGGGTCTTATGATCTGTTCAACTATGCGACCCTCAGCCTTTTCAAGCTCGTAATCTCCAGGGGTGGCTGAGACATAGATGACCTGATTAACCCTTTCCTCAAATTCTGAAAAGGTAAGGGGGCGATTGTCAAGGGCAGAGGGGAGTCTGAACCCATATTCAACCAGGGTTTCCTTTCTGGATCTATCCCCTCTGTACATCCCCCTTAGCTGAGGGATAGTTATATGGCTCTCGTCAATGAAGAGGAGAAAGTCATCTGGAAAGTAATCCAGAAGGGTATAGGGAGGCTCCCCGGGGTTTCTTCCATCTAAATATCGGCTGTAGTTCTCAATTCCCTTGCAATAACCCGTCTCTTCAAGCATCTCTAAGTCATAGAGGGTTCTTTTTTCCAGCCTCTCCGCATAGACATATAGACCCTGAGACCTGAAGTAGTTCACCCTTTCTCTGAGCTCCCTTTTGATCTCCTCAACCGCCTTAGAGAGATTGGCTTCAGAGGTGACATAGTGGCTTGCTGGAAAGAGGACTACACTCTGCACCTTACCCAGGACTTTACCCCTGAAGGGATCAATGACCTTGATTTCCTCAATCTCCGCCCCGAAAAGGGATATCCGCAGGGCCTTTTTTTCTTCGTGGGCAGGAAAGATCTCAATGAGGTCACCCCTGACTCTAAAGGTGCCTCTTGTAAAATCCGTTTCCACTCGCTGATAGTGCATGGTGACAAGGGCCCTCAGGAGCTCATCTCTTCTCAGTTGTTGCCCCCTCTGAAGGTAGAGGTGTTTGGAAAAGTATTCGTGGGGTGCCCCAAGGCCGTAAATACAGGAGACACTGGCTATAACAATGACATCCCTTCGCGTAAGAACAGAGGTTGTAGCTGAGTGTCTGAGTCTGTCAATAAAGTCATTTATGGAGGCATCCTTTTCAATATAGGTGTCTGTAGCCGGAACATAGGCCTCTGGTTGATAGTAGTCGTAATAGGAAACAAAGTATTCCACAGCATTTTCCGGGAAGAGCTTCTTGAATTCGTTATAGAGCTGACCAGCCAGGGTCTTGTTGGGTGCAATAATGAGGGTGGGTCTCTGGATTTTGGCGATGACCTGGGCCATGGTAAAGGTCTTTCCCGAACCGGTCACCCCAAGCAGGACCTGATGAGGGTATCCCTGCTCAACCCCCTCAACTAACTGAGAGATGGCCTTGGGTTGATCCCCCTTAGGTTCAATGTCCGCCTTCAGTCTAAAGGGTAACTCACTCTTGGGTATGATAATCTCCATAATAGCCCCTGATCTCTTCAGTATAATCCCTGTTTTTACCCTGATAGATATACAGGGGAGGGAGAATCCTGAGGTCCTGCCTTGCCCCTTTTAGGGCTTTAACAAGAAAGAGTCTGGCCTCATTCCCTGGATAGGAGTGAACAAGGCGTAAGACCTTGGGTTCTAATCTTACCTCCCTTAAGTGACTCAGGAATTCTGCCATGCGTGAGGCAGTAAAGATGGCATAAAATCTCCCCCGGTTTTTTAAGAGGGAGGCACACCTCTGGAGGAAATCCCGCAGGGTAAGGGTTTCTCTTCGCGCAAGATTCTCAAGGAGGTAGGGACTGGTTCTTCCTGTGCCGGACCGGTAATAGGGAGGATTGGCAAAGAGGACATCAAAGGAGTTGGCTTTGAAGGGAGGAGAGATTATATCCCCTCTTACTCCAAAGGCCCTCTCTTGAAATCCGTTGGCATCAATTCCCCTTTTTAAGGCCTTAGTGTAAAGGGAATTGAGCTCAAGAAGAAAGAGCCTGCTCCAGGGATACCTGAGAAGGACAAGGAAACTTATGATACCTGTTCCTGCACCCACCTCAAGCACCCTCTCACCTCTTTTTAACTCCAGAAAGTGAGCAAGAATCAGGGCATCTATCCCGAAACGAAAGCCCTTACAGGGCTGAAATACTTTTAAGGCCCCTTTATAAAAGGGGGTCTCTTCAAGGGTAGGCATGGAATTATTCCTGAAGGCCCCTTCCATATCTTTCAAGCACATAGGCCGTAGCCTCAGCCTTGCTTTTAAGCCTGCCTTCAACTACTCTTATCTCAACCTCTTCCAAGATCTCCTTAAAGAGGGGCCCGGGCTTAAACCCTAAGGCGATGAGATCCTTGCCTGTAAGTAGTCTCTCCCTTTTTTCAACCCTTTCAAGGTCAAGCTGAAATTTTCTGAGGTCCTGAAAAAAGGCCTTAAGCCTCTCTTCATAATCCTTTTCTTTATCCGGACCCTTAGAGGCTAAGGAATCAGCCATAGCAACTATCCAGAGGGAAAAGAGCTCTGGATGGGCCTTGAGGAGATTCCTTTTGGCCCTTGTGCTCAGGGTTTTACCTTCCCATTCCTTTAAAAGATGACAGGGTCGCATGTGGTTTTGAATCAGGCTGAAGACCCATTGGCAGAGCTCATTCTTGAAACGAAGGGCCCGGGCCCTCTCCAACCAGAGTTCGGCGCCTCTGGATTCGTGACCATAAAAGGTAATCCTTTCCTCTGATTCACCAAAGGTATAGCCCTTTCCCAGGTCATGGAGAAAACTTCCCAGTTTCACGGCTATGATAAAGTCCTCCTCTTTAAAAAGAGAGGGAATATCTTCAAGGCCGAGATATTTTTCTGGTTCCTTCAAAAGGACCTCTGCCCACTTCAGGGCCTCTAAGCTGTGGGAGAAGACATCCAGATGATGGAAGCTGGGTTGGGGAAGGCCCTTTGTGGGACTTAGTTCTGGAAATATTACCTCAAGGACTCCATCCTCATCCATGGCCTTAAAGGTGGAATAGGCCTTATCCGAAACCAAGATGTATTTGAGTTCCATAGAAAGCCTCTCCGGGGCCATGGATGAGAGTTTCTGGCAGTGAACCTGAAAATACCTTCGCGTCTGCCCTTCAAGGTATCCGTAACCCTGTGCGAAAAAGCGGTATCCCCTTAAGATCCTCAGGGGGTCATCTTTAATATTTCCCTCTCCCAGGGCCCTGATGATCCCTCTCTTTAAGTCAGCACACCCCTGAAAGGGATCAAGGATTAAAAAGGGGCCCTCAAAGAGACTTCTTAAGGGTATGGCCAGGGCATTAAAGGTGAAGTCCCTTTCCCGCAGATCCTCCTCAATGGTTTCACCCCGGTAAAGGGTAAGGTCAAGGGTATATCTGTTTTTAGCCAGACGATAAATACCGAATTCCTCTGATAGGGACACAGGACTGAAGGATAAAGACCTGGCTAAGTATTGCTGGAGGGCGTGAGGGTCATATTTTACCGCTATATCAAGGTCGGAGATGCCCTTTCTTAAGAGAAAGTCCCTTACCGCGCCTCCCACGATAAAGAGGTCCTCTCTGAAGGAGAATTTTCTCAAGCAGGTAAGGAGCCTTTCCTTTTCTGGAAAGTTAAGGAGCTCAATAAAGAGGTCTCTCTCCTTTTCTGTGAGTTCAGGCATAATCAGTCCAAAGGAAGTTTTTTAAAAAATATAAAACACCTTGGCTGATTTAATAGCTCTGGGAGAAAATTTCAGTCCCTTACCGGGTATTCGCAAGTACATAAATGAATTCTTTGTTGAGGTAGCCGCAAGACCTTTAGGTCTTACGAAAAAAATCAAAAAAACGCACCCCACGGGTTGCGGCTACCAGAAATTTAAGAAAACATAATTTTGCAGAGGTCTCATAAATCCGGAAAATTGGGGGCTTGTTTTGGGGATAAAAAGATTTATAATTTAATTAAAATTCCATCATAACAAGGGAAGGCTTATGGAAGAATTAAGGGTTATTACTCTTGGCCATCCTATCTTGAGAGAAAAGGCAAGGCCTGTTAGTGATATTAACGGGGAGCTCAGGTCGCTGATAGATAAGATGGCCGAGCTCATGTATAAGGTAAAGGGGCTTGGGCTTGCGGCAAATCAGGTCGGTATTCCCCAAAGATTCTTCATTATGGATATTGCCCAGAAGGAAGGAAAACCTCTGCTTGAGGTTTACATTAACCCTGAGATCCTTTCCACAGAGGGTGAGACCGAGTATGAGGAAGGTTGTTTGAGTATCCCCGGTTATTATGCCAAGGTGGATAGATACGCTAAGCTCATTATCAGGGCCTATGACCTTGAGGGAAAAGAGTTTGAAAGGGAATTAACAGGCCTTCATGCCATTGCCTTTCAGCACGAATTTGACCATTTAGAGGGAATCCTTTTTATTGATCGGCTCTCTCCCCTGAAAAGAGAACTCTTTAAAAAATGGTGGAAAAAGAACGCGCCCTCCTCTAAGTGAAAAGTCTGAATCTTTCTATGGCTGTAGCCCTTCCCTGGGGGTTGAATTCCAGAAAGACCCCTTCCAGCTTGTAAGGAGAGGACATCTCCACCTCAAGTTTTCTTCCAACCATGGTGACATAGAGTTCAAAGGCCTGATGAATCTTCATACCGATGATACTTTCAAGGCTTCCACACATTCCCACATCTGTGATGTAAGCGGTTCCCTGGGAGAGGATTCTTTCATCTGAGGTCTGGACATGGGTGTGGGTGCCGAGGACTCCGGATACAAGGCCGTTTAAGAAATAGCCTAAGGCTAATTTTTCCGAGGTGGCCTCAGCGTGAAAGTCAACCAGGAGAAAGGGGGTCTCCTTGGATAGTTCTTGAACTAAGGCTCTACCGACAAGAAAGGGGTTTTCTAAGGGCCGCATAAAGATACGGCCCTCAAGATTTATAACCCCCAGTTTAAATTCCCCTTTGGTTACAAGGGTCCAGCCTTTGCCCGGTGCCCCTGGCCCATAATTAGCTGGTCTGACCACCCTTTCTGTCTTTTGGAGATAGGGAATAAATTCTCTTTTCCAGACATGATTTCCCGTGGTGAGAAGATCTATTCCGTAAGAAAAAAGTTCTTCAGCTACCTTTTCGGTTAAGCCATATCCACCGGCAGCATTCTCGCCATTGGCCACGACAAAATGGGGCCTGTATTTTTTTGTAAGCTCCGGCAGTAGCTCTTTAACAGCCTTTCTTCCCGGTGAACCAACTATATCACCTAAAAAAATTACCTTCATTCCCTTCTCCTATTTGGCATATTCAATGGCCCTGGTTTCTCTCATAACCGTTACCTTGATGATACCCGGATAGGTGAGCTCCTTTTCAATCCTCTGGGCTATTTCCTTAGCAAGGATATAGGCCCTTTCATCCGAAACCACTTTGCTATCTACAATGATTCTGACCTCACGCCCTGCCTGGATGGCATAGGCCTTTTCTACCCCTTCAAAGGAGGAGGCTAAGGCCTCAAGTTCGCGAATGCGTTTCAGATAGGCCTCTAAGAGCTCTCTTCTGGCACCAGGTCTTGCCCCAGAGAGGGCGTCAGAGACCTGAAGAAGGATTCCCAGGACAGTGGTAATGGGTATGTCCTCGTGATGAGAGGCAATGGCATTGACAATGTCTTCCTCTTCCCCGTATTTTCTGGCAAGCTCTGCTCCGATCAGGGCATGGGGGCCCTCCTGTTCGTAGCTTGCTGCCTTGCCGATGTCATGCAAAAGAGCAGCCCTTTTGGCCCTTTTGGGATCAAGCCCCAATTCACCAGCCAAGGCAGCACACATAATGGCTGTCTCTATGGAATGCTGTAAGACATTCTGACTGTAACTTGTCCTGAATTTGAGTTTACCCAGAAGTTTTATTAGTTCCTGGTGAACTCCATAGATTCCCAGCTCAAAACAGGTCTTTTCACCTACCTCAAGGAGGTGCTGCTCCATTTCATCCTCGGTCTGTTTGACCACCTCTTCAATGCGGGTAGGATGGATTCTTCCATCGGCAATAAGCCGTTCTAAGGCGATTCTGGCAATCTCCCTTCTATAGGGGTCATGAGAAGAGAGGACCACCACCTCCGGGGTATCGTCAATCAGAAGGTCCACCCCAGTTAAGGCCTCAAAGGTGCGGATATTTCTCCCCTCCCTACCGATGATTCTTCCTTTCATCTCCTCAGTGGGGAGCTGGACCACAGAGACCGTTTTTTCGGTAACAAAGGGGATGGCCGCCTTAGCTGTGGCATAGGCAATGATTTCCTGGGCCTTTTTCTTGGATTCCTCCCGGATTTCGTTTTCTATCTTCATAATGACCTTGGCCTTTTCCTCCACCATCTCATCTTCAATCTTTTTAAGGATGATCTCTCGGGCCTCCTTTTCTGTTAGACCAGATATTCTCTCCAGTTCCTCTTTGGCCTTCATTAAGGCCTCCTTAAGCTCCACCCTCTGGTTTTCAAGCTGAACCCTGAGGTTTTCAATCTCAGAGAGTTTCTTTACCAGGTTTTCCTCTTTTTTAGAAAACTCCATCTCCTTTTTGGCAAGAAGTTCCTCCCTTTGAATCAGTCTCTCCTCTTTCTGAGTAAGGTCTTTAAATTTTTGTTGAAAACTCCTTTCAAGCTCCTCTCTATGCCTTTGGAGTTCAATCTTGATTTCCTGATCGGCCTTTTTGAGACGATCAAGGGCCTCCTTTTCGCCCTGAAGGACGATCTCCTTGGATTTTTCCTCGGCTGAAAGGAGAATGACCTCGGCCTTCTCCTTGGCCCGTTTCAGGATCTCTTCAGCCTCCCTTTCAGCTGAGAGTAGAAGCTCTGCCCCTTTTCTCTTTTGCAGATAAAGATATAGACCCACTATGGCAAGGCCAATAGCAATACCGATGATTAAAACAAGAATGTAATACATAGACCACCCCTCCTTATTTTATTTAAAAAGAGGGAGGGGAGAAGAGGATTTAAAAAGAGAACCCCGAGGTGCCGTGGCAGAGGTCCTGCTCAAAGCTCTGTCTTTTATTATCTTTGAGGAGGGGACTGGCCAGCCCGATTTCAAGATCTTCAAGCCCCAGTTCCACCTTACCTCTCCTTTCTTTGGTGTTAGCTTGGCAGGTCAATACTCTGCTCACGAACACCCCAGGCCAGGGTCTTCCTTTTCTAAAAATTCCTCAAGCTTGGCAAGCTGTCCCTTAAGGAGGTTTTCAAGGGCATCCTTTTCCTTTTTTAATTTTACATAATCGTAAGCCACCTGCATAAGTAACCAGATGGCAAGCTTGTAAGTAGGGACCTTTTTGTAAGCCTCTACTTCTTGCTTTTTGCCCTCTAAGTAAGTCAAAACCTCCTTTATCTCTTCTTCCGGAAGGGGACTCCGGAAGGTAAAAGATTGACCCAAAAATTCAAAGGTAACCTCATGGTTCATCATACTTAAATCTGCGAAAGTTTTTCTATAAGACCACCAATCTTCTCTTTTAAAACCCTCTTTTCCTCCTCCCTCCTATTTATTTCTTCTTTTAATCTCCTGTTTTCCTCTTCTTTGTCCTCCAATTGATTCAGAAGTTCTTCCTTTTCCTTCCTGAGTTGAATCACCGTGGAAATAAGGTTATCTATCTTTGTCTCAAGCTCACTTACCTCGTTAAAAGCCATCCGGAAGCCTCCTTACCTTTTTCCTTAAATAAAATCCCATTTTTCATTTTTTTCAAGTCCCTGTATAAGTCCACTGGATTTTAGACTTTGTATCAGATTTAGAGTTTTTTACAAAATTGTTTTTTTGAGGTAGTCGCAGGCTTTAGCCTGCGAGGTTTTTAAAGCAAAAAAAATCTGACGCAAGCTGAAGCTTGCGGCTACCAGACAGCCAAAAATCAAGGGTCATAGATTGATAGATCCAGAGGGCTTTCCTTTGTCCTGAAATTTTTTATAATAAGGCCTATGAATATTAAAAGGGATCTCTTGAAGATTCCCAATCTCATTAGCCTCTACAGATTAATGGTGTCCTTTCTCATCCCTTTCCTCTGGATCACCGGGGTGGATTGGAGATGGCTCTATTTCTTTTTGATAACTGGAGCCTTAAGTGATACGCTGGATGGTAATCTTGCCCGGATCCTTAAACAGAAAACCTCCTTGGGAAAGGTCCTTGATCCTCTGGCAGATAAGGTTTTCATTAATATGCTCTTTTTTCTCCTTTACTGGGAAGGAAAGATAACTCTCTCCTTCTTTGGAGTGATTTTGGGCCGAGATCTCTTCATATTTCTTGGATCCCTTTACCTTATCAAAAAGGGATATCCCCTTTCAGGGCTTGCTCCAACACTTCTTGGAAAGGCATCAACGGTCTTCCAGCTTGTAGCCTTACTTACCCTTTACATTGACCTTCACTTAAAGGAGTTACCTACCCTGATGATTAAATATGTTCTCAACTTAGCCATTTTTTTTACGGCAGCCTCAGGTTTTCACTATCTCCTTATCTTCAAAAGGCTCCGCCTCAAGGAGGTCACCCCGCAGCCTTAAGAGTTTCACTTTGATGAGGCTCCCCTTAGCTAAGCCAGAGACCCTGTCTCTGCGAAGAATCACCTGAAGATAGTTATCTGTTAAGGCCCTCACAAAAGCCTCCTTTTCCTCTTCAAAGATGGCCTTCCTTAAAGTTCCAAGATTCCTTTCAAGAAAGGCCTTCCTCTTTTGGTGGGAGAGTTTTTTTAGGGCCTCAACCCGTCTCTTTTTTTCCTCAGGCGGAACCTTTGGGGTCAGAGCTTCAGCGGGAGTTCCTGGTCTTTCCGAAAAGGGAAAGATGTGGAGCCAGTTAAGGGGAGATTTCTCAATTAACTCATAGGTTGCAAGAAATTCTTTTTCACCTTCTCCAGGAAAGCCAACTAAGACATCGGCCCCAAGGGTTGCGGAAGGAAAAAGTTCGTAGAGGGTTTTTACCCTCTCCAGATAAGCCTCTGCCCTGTATTTGCGATTCATCCTCTGAAGGATGAGGTTTGACCCACTCTGTAAGGGGATGTGAAAGTGGGGGCAGAGAAACTGACTTTCTCTGGCAAAGACCAAAAAGTCCTCATCTATCTCGTTAACCTCAAGAGAGGAAAGCCTGAGATTTAAGGGCCTTTGATGGCTCTTGAAGAGGTCCTCAATCTTGAAAAGAAGCTCGGGGAGTTTTCTCTTGGGGTGAAGGTCCTCTCCCCACATGCCAAGGTGAATTCCCGTAAGAACTATCTCCTGGTAACCCTGCTCCAGAAATCTCCGTATCTGAGTTAAAATGTGCTCTTCAGAAAGGCTCCTTGAAGGGCCCCGGCTGTAAGGAACTATACAATAACTGCAAAAACTTGAACACCCATCCTGGATCTTTACAAAGGCCCGGGAGTGTCCGTGAAATTCCTCCAAAAGGAGGGGATAGCAGGTCTCAAGGGAGGAATCTACCTTAATGAGGGGGGTATGATTTTTCTCTGAAAGGTCCTCAAGATACCTTTCAGGTTCGTATTTTTCCTTCTGTCCGAGGATGATAAAAGGTGTCAGTCCAAGGGCTTCAGCTATCTTTCTAAACTCTTCAGCCTGAACCTGAGCAGAACACCCGGTAAAAATCACCCCCTTGGGGTTAAGTTTTTTCCAGTGCCTCAGGATCTTTTTTGCCTCAAGACAGGCCCTTTCCGTTACCGCACAGCTGTTAAGGATAAAGAGCTCAGCCTCTTCTTCAGAATTTGCGGGGTCAAGGCCTGCCTTTTTCAATCTCTCAAGAACATAGGAACTTTCTACCTGATTTACCTTACATCCTAAGGTCTTGATCCAGAACCTCATAACGGAGAATTCATCAGGGTTTAGATTAAAATGGGCTCTCCCCCGATCTCCTGGATAAGGTGTTCAATTTCAGCCGGGGGAAGTTTTATCACAGGCTCGCCTTTCATGGCCTCACTTATTTTTTCTTCAATGACTGTGCCGTGGATATGGTCTGCCCCCCAGAGGAGCGCCACCTGAGCAAGCCCTATCCCCAGAAAGACCCAGTAGGCCTTGATGTGGGGAAAGTTATCCAGAACGATCCGGGACAATGCCAGGGTCTTCAAAATCTTTTGAGCAGAAGGGGCCCTCAAATGGGAAAGCTCGGTATTTTCAGGGATAAAGGCAAGGGGCACAAAGGCAGAAAAGCCTCTGGTTTCCTCCTGGATCTCCCTGAGCTTAAGGAGATGATTTACAATCTCTTCCTCGGTCTCAATGTGACCGAAAAGAAGGGTGGCATTACTTTCAATTCCCAATCTGTGGGCGGTTTTGGCAATCTCTATCCATCTTTCAGAACTGATTTTGGCTGGATAAAGGGCCCTTCTGATTCTTTCAGAGAAGACCTCGGCCCCTCCACCAGGGATGGCAGACAACCCTGCTTCTTTCAGCTCCAAAAGGACCTCTTCCACAGGCTTTTTACTGAGCCTGCTTAAGAAATCTATCTCTACACAGGTAAAGGCCCTGATCCTTATCCCGGGTTTGGCTTTCTTGACTTCCCTGAGGAGATTTACATAGTAGGAGTAGGGAAGTGAAGGATTCAGGCCTCCTACGATGTGGACCTCCCTTAGGGAGTCCTCCTGGGAGAGCTTTTCAAGAATCTCTTCTATGCTCAGGGTATAGGCCCCTTTCTCTTCAGGTTTTTTGTGATACCCGCAAAATTTACAATCAAGCACACAGATATTGGTATAATTGATGTGACGATTTATAGTATAATAATATTTTTTTCCGTGAATTCTCTCCTTTACTTCATGAGCAAGTCTTCCGAATTCAAAGAGGTCCCCTTTGGTATAGAATTCTAATAAGTCCTTGGGAGAGAGCATTCCCTAATCCCTCTGATTGTTTTTAAAAACCTAATAAGAGTGCTCTAACAAAATTTTTTCTCTGTAGCCACTGGACCCCGTAGGTAAGGTCTCTTGATAAATATAAACAATTTCTCCGAAAAAACCACTTAGAAGTCCATAGGGTCTTGTGTTAGGCCTTAAAGGAATGTGTAAGAATATTTTTAAGGCATCCGCAGGACCTTTAGCCTGTGTTGAAAAAAAGCGCAACCTACGGGTTTGGCTACCAGAAGGCAAAAAAAACTTGCGAAGAACTCTTTTAAGTGGTTAAAGGGCCTTTTCTAAAAGGGCCTTAGTGGTTGCATAATCGTAAATTTTTTCAAGACCCCAGACAGGGGCAATTTGGGCTGCCATTTTGGCAGTTTCCTCAACGGCCCTTTCATCAAGGCCTGCTTCTCTAAAACTTACAGGGCTTCCGATTTTTTGGAACCAATTTTTAAGGGCCTCAATACCCTCTTCAGCCTCAGAAAGACTAAAGATTACCCTTGCAAATCTTTCAAACTGAGAGGGATTCTTATCCAGATACCACTGCATCCAGGCAGGAATCACAATGCTAAGACAGGCCCCATGAGGTAAATCGTAAAGCCCTCCTATGGCATGGGCAAGGAGATGATTATGGAAGGCTCCTCCTTTTATACCTATCTGGGCAAGACCATTTAGGGCAAGTGTTGAAGCCCACATAAATTCAGCTCTGGCTTCATAGTGTTCAGGATTCTCAAGAATTAGTTCTGTGGTCTCCATAACAGTCTTAATAAGCCCTTCAATAAATCTGGCCTGAAGTTTGGGACAATGGTCACCACTAAAATAAAGCTCAATGACATGGGCAATAACATCTACCGCTGCATAGGCCTGATAATCCTTAGGAACGGTAAAGGTAAGCTCAGGATTTAGAATGGATGCCTTGGGGCAAAGGAGGGGTGAGCTGATATAAAGTTTTTCTCTGGTTTCATCATGAGTTATAACGGCGTTTCCGTTCATTTCAGTTCCCGTTGCAGCCACAGTCAAAATATCAAAAACCGGAAGGGCCTCCTTGATTTCTTTTTCGTGTCTGAAGTAGCTCCAGAGGTTCTCTTCACCCACCTTTACTCCAAGGGCTATAGCCTTGGCCTCATCAACTACTGAACCACCTCCTACACCCAGGATAGCCTCTGCTCCAAATTCTGCCGCCTTTCTTAC
>CAYTDX010000033.1:0-14305 GCA_964436655.1 uncultured Caldimicrobium sp. | reverse complement strand
TAAAACAAAAAATCAAAAACCTACGCAATCTAAAGCTTGCGGTTACCTGATCTTTAAAAAATTATAATATATGGTAGGTTTTTGGTAACCGCAGGCATTAATCCGCGTAAATGAATTTTAAAGATTTAAGGTAACCCCAAGACCTTCAGCCTGCGAAAAAAGGGTTTACACTCCCTCTCCACTGGTGGCAGAGGGCCGGGGTGAGGGGGAAGGGTTCTAAAGGTAGCCGCAAGACCTTTAGCCTGCGTTGGTTTCAAAAATAAAAAATCTTTAAAATTTGACGCAAGCTAAAGCTTGCGGCTACCAAACCCGGAAAAGATTCTGAATTTAGAGGTAGTCGCAGGCTTTACCCTGCGTAGGTTTTCAAAAAAATCAAAACCTGAAATTCCAGCGCAAGCTAAAGCTTGCAGCTACCACAAATCCAAAAATCAAAAAATCTAGCGCAAGCTAAAGGTTGCGGCTACCACAAAAATTCAAAATCAAAAATTTATTGTTTTGGTAGTCGCAGGCTAAAAGGAACAACAATTTTGCAAGGGTCTCAAAGTCTAAAATCCTTTTGCCTCATACAAAGGGCTGACAAAAGAAAAAAGTATGGTTAAATTAGAAATATGCGAAAACTCCTGTGTCTTATCCTTGGACTTTTTTTACTTTCTGCCTGTTCAACAACACCGGGGCCTAATCTTGCCTCCAAAGCGGCTTTGATACATAAAGATGTAAGCACAAAGGAGGAGGTGCTTGCTTATTTTGGACCACCAGTGCAGGCCTTTATTCGTCCGGATCAAAAGGAAGAGTGGTATTACTATTACAGGGTGAGAAACTTCTGGGAGAATTTTCCTGTAGTGAGGAGTTATAAGGGGGAAGATTATACAGAGGTCTTAAAGATTGTCTTTGAAGGACAGAAGGTAGTTGAGATTACCTATTATACCCTTGTAAATCCTGAAAAGCAAAAGAGGTAATCCTTGAAATGATAGAAAATGGGGATGTCTATAGGATTGCCCGGGAAAAGATGGTTGAAACTCAGATCCGGGCAAGGGGTATCAGGGATGAAAGGGTTCTTAAGGCCATGCTTAAGGTTCCCAGACATCTTTTTGTTGAGCCTGCCCTAAGGGATCAGGCCTATGGAGACTTTCCTCTCCCCATTGGTGAAAAACAGACCATATCTCAGCCTTACATTGTAGCCTTAATGACTGAAGCCCTTGAGTTAACGGGTAAAGAAAGGGTTCTTGAGATCGGAACAGGCTCGGGCTATCAAACCGCCATTTTAGCTGAACTCGCCCTCTGGGTCTATACTATAGAAAAATACCCTGGTCTGCAGGAAAGGGCCAAAAAGATCCTTCTTCAAGACCTTTCCTATAAAAATATCTCCTTTAAGGTTGGAGACGGGACCTTGGGATGGAAAGAGGTCTCCCCATTTTCTGCTATTATTGTCACTGCCGCTTCTCCCCAGATTCCTCAACCTCTCATAGATCAGCTTGCTGAGGGGGGGAGATTGGTAATCCCTGTAGGAGATGAGTTTTCTCAGGTGCTTGTAAAGGGTATTAAAAGAGGCGGAACTCTTCACACTAAAACACTTGAACCTGTGAGATTTGTTAAGCTGGTTGGAGAATATGGATTTAAAGAATAGAAGGATTGCGGTTATTGGAGCTGGTATCGCTGATAAAGATCTCCAAGAGCTTGCCTATAAAGTAGGTTATATCCTTGGAGAACAAGGGGCCATTGTTTATACAGGTGGCCTTGGGGGAGTTATGGAAGCTGCCTCTCATGGGGCTGTGGATGCAGGGGGTGTAACCGTTGGAATTCTTCCAGGAAACAAAGCTGAAGAGGCCAATCCCTATGTGCTCATCCCGGTAATCACGGACATGGGACATGCGAGAAATGTGATTCTGGTAAGGTCTGCAGAAATCCTGGTTGCTATAGGGGGAGGTTATGGCACGCTATCGGAGATTGCTCTTGCCTTAAAGATGTGGAAACCCGTTATTGGGCTTAAAACCTGGAAGGATATTTCGGGTGTTCACTATGTAAGCTCTCCAGAAGAGGTTCTGGTCAAAATCTCTGAACTTTTGAGCTGAAGAAATTCTTTAAGTCTCTGTAACTCCCTTGGACTGAGAGGTCTTATCTCACCGGGTTTGAGATCTTTCAGTTCCAGTGGCCCAAAGGAGGTTCTCACAAGCCTCACAACCCTTCCTCCAAGAAAACTCACCATCCTTCTGACCTCCCTCTTTACACCTTCCTTTACCACCACCTGATAAATATATAAGGGCCCATCCTTTTTATGGAATCTAAATTCTACGGGTCTTATTACCTTTCCCTCTATGTCAACTCCTTTTTTCAGTAAATTTTTTATTTTATCTTTCGTCAGTTCTGGTTTTACCCAGACTTGATAGGTTCTCCTTACCTCAAATCTGGGATGAAGGAGCCTGTTTGCGAGCTCTCCGTCATTCGTCAGGAGAAGGAGGCCTTCGCTTTCTTTATCAAGCCTCCCAACCGGGAAGACTCTAAAGGGAAGCTTTTCTAAAAAGGGCTGAATAGTTTCGCGATGATGGGGATCTCTGAGGGAGGTCAGATAGCCCCGGGGTTTATAAAAGAGGTAATAGACCTTAGGGGGGATCGTTAATAAATTCCCATCTACCATGACCTGATCTCTTTCAGGGTCAACTCTAAAGGAAAGCTCCCTTACAATCTGACCATTGACTGAGACTCTGCCTTCAAGGATAAGGGCTTCGTTTTTTCTTCTTGAACCAAGGCCACAGAGGGCAAGAAACCTTGAAAGACGCATCTAATAAAGAGGGACTTCCTCTTCAAGGGAGGGGATGTAAATCTTATCTATCGGAAACCTCTCTTTAAGGAGTCCTTTAAAGACCTCCATCTTTTCAGGTTCTCCGTGCACAAGAAATACCCTTTGAGGGTCTTTTACAGCAGAGATCCACTCCAAAAGTTCCCTTTGTCCCGCATGGGAAGAGAAACCATTGATAGTGTAAATCCTTGATCTAACAGGAAGCTCCTCTCCAAAGAGGTAAATCTTTTCTTCTCCGTCTACAATCTTTCTTCCCAGAGTGCCTTTGGGCTGAAAGCCTACAAAGACAAGACTGCATTCCGGTCTCCAGATGTTATTCTTTAGGTGATGTAAAATCCGGCCTCCACTGAGGGTGCCATTTCCGGCAATAATTATAGCTGATGACCTGATTTGATTAATAGCCTTGGATTCTTCCACATCTTCGGTGAGAAAGAGATTGGGTAAAGAAAAGGGATCCCTGTGATTAAAGATTTTTAAGGTCTCTTCATCATAGTATTCAGGGTTATCTTTGAAGATACGAGTAGCCTTTATGGCAAGGGGACTATCCAGAAAGACATAGCAGGAGGGTAAAAGACCTTTTTCATGAAATTCCCTGAGGATAAAAAGGATCTCCTGAGCCCTTTCTAGAGCAAAGGTGGGGATAAGGACATTGCCTCCCCTGGCACAGGTCTCTTTTATAACCTGAAGGAATTCCTCCTTGGATTCCTCAAAGGTCTTGTGATTGCGATCAGCATAGGTTGTTTCAATTAATAGAAAGTCAGTGTCTTCAGGGGGAAGTTCAAAGTCCCTAACAATGGGTTTGTTTTTATTCCCCAGATCTCCAGAAAAAAGGAGCTTTTTCCCTGATTTAAGGTCCTCAATTACCACTGAGGCTGATCCAAGGATGTGTCCGGCATCTCTGAAGGTGATTTTTATCTCTTTTCCAAGGATCAAAGGGGTGTGATAGGGGAGTTCTACTTGAAAATATTTAAAACTTTCAAGCACATCATACTCTTCGTATAGAGGAGGTGGCGGAAGGTCAAGGCCCCTTCTAACCGATTTTTTATACAAAGTTTTATAATGTTCCCGCATGACCTTTGCGGCATCAAGGAGCATGATTTTGGCTATCTGAAAGGTAGGTTTGGTAGCTATGATTTTACCTTTAAAACCCTCTCTGACCAGGCAGGGGAGTCTTCCACAGTGGTCAATGTGGGCATGGGTCAGGATTAAATGGGAGATCTCTTTGAGTTTACAGGGGAAGGGAAGGTGATTTTTTTCAGTTTCAAGCCCCTGAAAGAGCCCGCAGTCTATGAGTATTTTGTGATCTCTCAGGGTCAGCAAAAAAGAACTGCCCGTTACCCCGCTTGCCGCACCATAAAAGGCAATTTTGGCCTCCATTTTTACCTCAAGGTCACTGCAAGAACCTGTTTTAGGGTGGTTTCACCTTTGAGGATCTTTAAAATCCCGTCCTGCTTGAGTGTTTGAAAACCTTTGTTTAGGGCCACTTTCCTGATTTCCTGAGCTGGGGCATTATGTATGATAAGCTCTTTAATTTCATCATCAGGCACAAGTATCTCGTGGATGGCAATTCTACCTTTATATCCGGTATAATTACAAGATTCACATCCCACGGCTTCATAAAAAGTGGCCTTTCTAAGGATAGCCTCACTCAGAGGAAAAAGAGGATTTTCTCCATATTCCCATTTGATATGCTCAACTTCGTTCTTTTCAGGTTCGTAAGGTCTTTTACATTTTGGACAGAGTCTTTTGGCCAATCTTTGGGCAATAACCCCTAAGAGAGAATCAGCAAAATTAAAGGGATCAATGCCCATTCCCAGGAGCCTGGTGATGGTCTCTGGGGCTGAATTCGTGTGCAGGGTGCTCAAAACAAGATGCCCCGTAAGGGAGGCCTCAATGAGAGTTTGTGCCGTTTCGTGATCCCTCGTTTCACCAATCATGATTATGTCTGGATCAGCCCTTAAAAAAGACCTCAGGACCCGAGCAAAGGTCAATCCAATTTTGGGATTTACCTGAACCTGCCGGAGCCCTTCTTGCACTATTTCTACAGGGTCTTCAGCTGTCCAGATTTTACGATTGGGTTTATTCAGGTGTTTAAGACAGGCATGCAGGGTAGTGGTCTTTCCTGATCCAGTTGGTCCAACGCAAAGGATTAGTCCATAGGGAAGCTCAAGGATCTGTTTCAATTTTTTATAGTTCTCAGGTAATAGGTCTAATTCTTCCAGGGCCCTGAATTCAATCCCGCCAAGGATTCTCATTACCACATCCTCATTATTTTCAATAGTGGGGAGGGTTGCCACCCTGATTTCAAAGGATTTTCCTTCCTTGGTGCGAAACTTTATCTTTCCATCCTGAGGAAGCCTTTTTTCTGCAATATCAAGGTTGGCCATTATCTTAATACGCGAGATGCATCCTCTTTTTTGCTCTTCAGGAATGGTTGTGTACTCAAAGCATTCACCATCTACTCTGAAACGGACTAAAAGACCTCGTTTGCCTGTCAGGCTTTCCCAGTGTATATCAGATGCCCTTCTCCTGTAGGCCTCTTCAATAACAAAGTTTACTAAATTTACAATGGCACTATCTAATAGGTCTACCTCTTCCTGCGGCTCTTCTTCTTCAACCTGTTCAATGGATAAGGCTGCATCCTCAAAGGAGGTTTCATAAAACCTTTCAATTGCCTCCAGAATATCCTCCTTGAGAGCCACAGCAACTTTAATGTCCGGGATCTGAAGAATCCTCTTCACCATCTCAATCTTTTCGGTATCCTCGGGATTATAAGAGAAAAGAATGACGATCTTATTAAATTCAAAGGGAATACAAAGATTTTCTATAAAGAATTGTTTTTTAATACTCAGGGTCTTGGGGATCCTTCTTACCTTTTTTTGAGACAACAACGCTTTTAAATCATAAGAAGGAAGGTGATAATAATCTTCCAGGGATTTCAAGATCTCGGTCTTGGGGATTTTAAACCTTTGCATAAGCATGGATTCAGGACTTTTGCCTTGCTCTAAAGAAGAAAGATAGAGATCCTTTAAAGCCTCAAAGGATAAATTATACTTGGGCACAAGATTTTTAAATCTTTCAAGGGACTTAAAAACTTTTAACTTTTCTATTTTTTTTAAATATTCCTCATCGGCAAAGGCTCTATAAAGGACTTCATAAATTGTAAGGGCCTCTTGCAGCCGAAGGGACCTTTCACAAAATTCTGCTCCATATTCCAGAAGGAATTTTCTGGTTTTCGGAGGAAGTTCCTTGTTACTGGATAACTCTAAAATGTTTAAGAATAATACATTTCCTGAGAACTCTTTAAAAAGATTTTCTAAAAATAGCTTTATTTCCTCTAAGGCGCCAGGATTTTTCTTTACAAATTCGTAAAAGGCCTTGATCTTCTCCATGAAATCAAATTTTAATCAAATTCGGTAATTTGTAAATAACCCTATTTTATGATTAAACTTTTCTCAATTTAGCTACAAAAAAACCGACGGCCCTGGTTTTATGGGCATAGAATCTTTTGGTCTTGGTTAGATCTGGATGAAAGGGGCTCCCCTGCCATTCTGAAAGGCCTTTCTCACAGGGCAAAGGGGGCTCCCAATCCAGCACCTGAGCCGTCCTTTTTCGTAGAAGAAAATTCACCACTGCCTCATTTTCGTCAGGATTAATGGTGCAGGTGCTGTAGACCAATATTCCTCCGGGTTTTACCAAATCATAGGCCCTCTGCAAAAGGCCCTTTTGAATGGAAGGCAAATTAGCTCTCCCTGAGCCCCTTTGATAAAGGACTTCACCTTCAAGCCCGACCTTGTATCTCCCCTCGCCTGAACAGGGGGCATCAACCAGGACCTTGTCAAATTGCAGGCTCAGGGGAAACTCCTCTCCTTTGTAACGGGTTACAATAACACAGGATACTCCCAGCCTTTTAAGATTGGCTGAAAGGGCGGTTAAGCGATCAAATCTTTTGTCATTGGCGATTATGACAGCTCTGTCAGCGGTTACCATGGCCATAAGGGCGGTTTTTCCACCTGGAGCTGAGCAGAGGTCAAGAATAAGCTCCCCGGGCTCTGGTTTAAGGGCTATGACCGGAAGGGCACTGCTCAAGGTCATAGAGTGAATAAGCCCAAGGGCATATTCCTTCAGATTGCCCAAGGAGACCTCTTCATTATTGACCACGCGAAAAAATCCTGGAATCTCCTTTATCTCCTGAATTTGCACCCCCTTGGACTCAAGCAACTGCAAAAGCCTGGGCTCTTCCCCTTCGGGAATCTTTAAATTGTTTATCCGAAAATACTGCTGATGGGGAACTGTTAGATACTCCAGAAATTCATCATAGTCAGGTATAATGGAGGCATAGCGGGAGAAATAATCAATATGAGACCTTTGCAAGATCATATTTTTTATTTTCTGGTAACCTCAATCCGCAGGTTGCGTTGATTTTTAGGGTGTCTTTTGCAGGGTCCTCATTTTTATAGAGTTCCTTCTCCATTTATTAGCAGGGCCTTTAATTCCTGGTGGTCCCTTGCAATAAGGTCGGCCTGGAAAAGATGTTCAGGTTTAAGGGTTGTGGTTATGGCAATACAAAAGAGGCCTGCTCTTTTGGCGGAGAGAACACCCGCCGGGGCATTTTCAATAACTGAAATCCTCTCCTTAGGTGCCTTTAAAAGTTCCTTTGCCTTTAAATAGGGATCAGGATGGGGCTTTCTTTTTTCTACCTTGTCTCCGGTGATCACAATATTAAAAAATTCTTTAAGACTCTGAGGAAAGACCTCCCTTAAGATCTCCTCACTGGATGAGGTAACTAAGGCCAGGGTCTTTCCTTGCCTTTTTAGTTCCTCAAGAAGTTCAGGGACCTCTGGAAAGGGTTTTATCTGGTCTGCAAAATTCTCCTTAAAGATCCTTTTTTGCAACCTAAAGGCCCTTTCAAAGAAGGTGGGAGTTGGATTTATCCCTTTATCCAAGAAAAGGGTTCTTGCAGTTTCCAGTTCTATAGCCCCTTCGTGAAGATAGATCTCTTCTTCCGTAAACTCAAGGCCAAATTCACGAAAGGCAAGGATCCAGGCCCTGGCATGATAGGGCATAGAATCAAGAAGAACTCCGTCAAGATCAAAGAATAAAAAGTCTCTCATTTTGAGAATTTTTCCTTAAGCTCTGTCTCTGTCAATCCCTCCACCGAGAGCACCTTTTTTTGAGAGGTCCTTCCCTGTAAAATTTTAATCGCTTCCACCCTTTTTCCGAAAAAGTTGGCTAAAAATTTGCATAGGGCTATATTAGCCTCGTTTTTTTCAGGTTTGGCCCTCAGGGAGACCTCCAAAGAGTCGGGTTCTTTAAAGGCAAGGATCTCATCTTTGCCAGAAGAGGGCCTTACTTTTACCTTCAAAAGCATTTCTGTTAAAACCTAAGGCTGAATCTGAAAAGGAGTTCTTTGATGAAGTATATCACAAAAATGACCAGGACAGGACTTAAGTCAAGACTAAAGATAGGGGGTAAAATCCTTCTCACCGGTCTCAAAACAGGTTCTGTGGCTCTATAGAGAAATCTTACCACAGGATGGTAAGGAGAAGGATTTACCCAGGATACAAGGGCCCTTGCAATTATCAGCCAGACATAAAGGGTCAAAAGCAGGTCCACAACCTGCAAAAGGGCTCTGATGAGGGCATCTAACATATCTTTCCAAAGGGGCAGACAGGATATCTACATTCTTTGCAGTTATAACAGTAACCACCGTGGCCGAGTTTAGCAATATCAAGTCTTGAAAGGGTTTCTCCTGCAAGCACTCTGGGTAGAAGGAGATCCAAGATGGTTATCTTAAAAAACATGGCACAGGCAGGGACTCCAAGGATGATTTGCCCGCTCTTTAAACGGGCATAGAGAAACATATTGCCAGGTAAAACCGGGGTTCCGTAAAGGTATACCTCGGGATCAAGCTCCCGGATGGCTACCTTGGTAAGGTCATCAGGGTCCACAGACATTCCACCGGTTACAAGGATAACCTCACAGCCTCTTTGCAGTAAGGTCTTGAGGTTCTCTTTTATGAAGTCCTTATCGTCGGGTGCAAAAAGAGGGCCTTCCACCTTTAGGCCAAAGGCCGAAAGCTTGGGAATCATTCTCGGGGCAAAGGCATCTTCAATGCGTCCGTAAAAGACCTCAGATCCAGTGATCACAAGACCTGCTTTTTCAAGTCTTTTGGGAAGCACTCTCAAGACCTTGTTGGGATATTCCTGGCAGATCTTTTCAACCTCCTCTAAGAGATTTTTTTTCACTACCAGTGGGATAGCCCTTCCTCCGGCAAGGGCCTCTCCTTTTTTAACCCATAGATTGGTGTGTTTGGTTGAAAGGCTTATGTCCCCAAGAAGGTTAATCCTGAGTAAGGCCTCAGTTTCAATCTTAAGAAGCCCCTCGTAGCCTGCCCTGAAGTTAACCTTTCCCTCTCTTATTTCTTCTGACCACTCTACACCCTCTCCAGCTACTGCTTTGGCAAGTCTCAGGGCGGCCTCATCCTCATGGAGTTCATCTTCCTCAAGCTCAAGCACATAGAGGTGATTTTTACCCAGGTCCTTAAGTTTTGGGATATCCTCTTGTCTGAGGATGTGTCCCTTTTTGAAACGAGCACCCTTAAATACACCAGGCACGATCTCTGTTATGTCATGGGGAAGAACCATTCCCACGGCTTCTTCAACGGGAATGCTCTTATATCTCATTTGCCCTCTCTCTTCTCATAGGCATCAATTATCTTTTGCACAATGGGATGTCTTACCACATCCTTTTTGGTAAAGTAAACAAAGGTTATTCCCTCAATACCCTCAAGGAGCTCCATGGCCTCAAGTAGCCCCGATTTTTTAGGCTCCGGAAGATCTATCTGGGTAACATCTCCGGTTATAACTGCCCTTGAGCCCTGACCAATGCGGGTTAAAAACATCTTCATCTGCTCGGTCGTTGTGTTCTGGGCCTCATCAAGTATTATAAAGGCTTCATTAAGGGTTCTCCCTCTCATAAAGGCAAGGGGAGCCACCTCAATTACCCCCTTTTGAAAGAGCTTAACCACCCGGTCAAAGGAGAGCATGTCATAGAGGGCGTCATAGAGGGGCCTCAGATAGGGATTAACCTTCTCCACAAGATCGCCAGGAAGAAATCCAAGCTTTTCACCAGCCTCCACCGCAGGTCTTACCAGAATCAGCCTGTTTACCTCACCCCTCATCAGGAAAGAAACTGCCATGGCCACAGCTAAATAGGTTTTTCCTGTTCCAGCAGGACCTATTCCAAAGACGATCTCCGATCTCCTTATGGCCTCAACATATCTCTTTTGCGTTATTCCCTTGGGGGATACTGACTTTCTTCCCGAGGTAATAAGAATCGTATCTAAGAAGATATCCTTGAGATGGGCCTTAGGATTTTCAAGAAGAATCCTTGAGGCATATTCTACATCTGTGGGATAAATGCTATAACCTGCCTTGATAAGGGCATAAAGTTCTTCCAGAGTCCTTTCAGTAAGGTCAAGGTCTTCAGGTTCACCTGTTATTACAATGTGATTGCCCTTGAGTATTAGCTTCACCTTAAAGGCATCCTCAAGGATTTTAAAATGGCTCCCCCTCTCTCCATAAAGGGACCTTACCACAGGATAGTCTTCAAAGATAAGTTCTTTGGTATAAGGCCTTTCCTGTGGCAATGCCTCAACTACTTCACTCAGTGATTTTGCTACCATCTTTTCTCACTTCCTTAAAACTTTTTACTATATGATAGATTGGGAAAGAATTTTTTCAAGGGGGAGGCTTTACTAAATAGAATTGACAAGGCTAAAAAGTTATTTTATAATTTGAAAAAAAATTTTTAGAGGGAGAACTATGCTGGAAAGAGAAGAGGTTATGGAAAAAAAGAATGCCTATCTGCAGAAAATGGCCTTGATCCTTTCTTTTACCATCCTTTTGGCCCTTCTGTCCCAGATAAGGGTCCCTCTTCCCTTTACCCCGGTTCCCATGACCCTTCAAACCCTCGGTATCTTATTTATCGGTTATTATCTTGGATCCAGAGCAGGACTTTTAAGTATAGGGCTCTATTTATTGCTCGGGGCCATGGGTTTACCCTTTTTTTCAGGAGTAAAGGGAGGTCTTCTTGTTTTAAGCGGTCCAACCGGTGGTTACCTCATGGGATTTTTAGCAGGGGTCTTTCTGGTTGGAAAGGCAAAAGAATGGGGATATTTAAAGAAAGCAGGGGCCACCTTTCTTGTGGCAATATTAGCGCATTTTCTGATTTATTTTTTCGGGACCCTTTGGTTTATCGCTGGCTACCATTTTCTTGGGTTTAAGGAGACCTTAGGAGAGATCCTCGGGCTCACGGTCCTTCCCTTTCTTCCTATGGACTTCATAAAGGCCCTTCTATTTACAGGCTTTGTGCTTTCTGAGAGAAAATTTCGTGAGGCCAGCAGGTAATGAAGGTCCTTGTCCTTGGGGGGGGCGGTAGAGAACATGCCCTCTGTTATGTCCTCTCAAGGAGCCCACATCTTAAAAGATTGTACTGCCTTCCCGGAAATGGTGGAATTTCTGAGATAGCTGAGATCCCTCCAGGGATATCTCTCAACGATTTTGAGGGTATTAAAGATTTCTGTCTCAGGGAGAGGATAGATCTCGTGATTCCGGGTCCGGAGGAACCTCTGGTAAAGGGTATAAGGGATTTTCTTGAAGGTGAAGGCATAGCGGTTTTTGGTCCAGACAGGTATGCCGCCCAACTTGAGGGGAGCAAGGCCTTTGCCAAGAGGATTATGGAAAAGGCAGGTGTGCCCACTCCTTCTTTTCAGGTCTTTGAGGATTATGCCGAAGCCAGGGAATATCTTAAGAAAAAAGGGGCCCCGGTTGTCGTAAAGGCAGATGGGCTCTGTGCTGGTAAGGGTGTCTTTGTCTGTGATACCGAAACAGAAGCCTTTGAAGCCCTTGAAAAAATCTTTGTGCAAAAGGTCTTTGGGGAAGCCGGAGCAAAGGTTGTGATTGAAGAGAGGCTTACGGGAGAGGAGGCCTCCTATATTGTCATAACCGATGGAGAAACCTTCAAGGCCTTACCTACCTCACAGGATCACAAGAGACTCCTTGACAACGATGAGGGGCCAAATACCGGAGGAATGGGGGCCTATTCGCCGGCTCCTTTAGTTGACCGGTCTTTAAGAGAAAAGATTGAAGAGAGGATTATAAAACCAGTCCTGAGGGTCTTAAAAGAGGAGGGACACCCTTATCTGGGATTTCTCTATGCCGGTTTGATGATCTCTGAAGGTGAGCCCTATGTGCTTGAGTTTAATTGTCGCCTCGGAGATCCTGAAGCCCAGGCCATTCTTCCAAGAATTGAGGGCGACTTTCTTGAGCTCATCAAGGCTACTACAGAGGGGAAAATATCCTCTTATCCTCTTAAGGAAAGGGATAGGGCCTGTGTCTGCGTAGTCATGGCAAGTAAGGGATATCCAGGAAGCTATGAAAAGGGGAAGGTAATAACAGGATTAGATAGAGTCAGAGAAATGAAAGATGTAGTGGTCTTTCATGCAGGCACCAAAAAAGAGGGAGAGACCTATTACACCAATGGAGGAAGGGTCCTTGGTGTAACCGCCCTTGGGGACACCATTCCGCAAGCCATTCAAAGGGCCTATGAGGCAGTTAAATTAATTCACTTTGAAGGGGCCCAATTTAGAAGGGATATAGGAAAAAGGGCCACAAAATATCTCTAACTCTCTTTAAGGTAATTTTTATAACCCTCTTTACTTAATTTTTCTCCTTTTTTAAGCACCCTTTCCTTGAGTTCCCTTCTAAAACTTTTCAGCCTGTCCCTTAACTCAGGATATTTAATGGCTAAGATCTGCACTGCCAGGAGACCAGCATTCCTGGCGTTGTTTATAGCAACTGTGGCTACAGGGATACCTGCTGGCATCTGAACAATTGAGAAAAGCGAATCCAACCCCTTTAAGGACTTTGTCATTACAGGAACCCCTATCACGGGAAGGGTAGTAAGAGAGGCCGTCATTCCTGGTAAGTGGGCAGAACCGCCTGCACCGGCTATAATAACCTCAATCCCCCTTGCTTCAGCAGTTTGGGCGTATTCATACATGAGCTCAGGAGTTCGGTGAGCAGAAACTATGCTAATTTCATAGGGGACATCAAATTCCTCAAGGACTTCAGCTGCCTCTTTCATTACCGGCAAGTCAGAATCACTTCCCATTATAATTCCAACCTTCATTTCTGAACCTCTCCCTTTATTTTAAGTAGTTTTTTTACTTGCCTTGCTTTGGCTAAGGCCTCTTCGGTTGTTTCACCAAGGATAGTAACATGTCCCATTTTTCTCAAAGGAAAGGTCTCCCTTTTTCCGTAGATGTGGACTGATACTCCCGGGATGGCCAGGGCCTTTTCAAGACCCTCATATCTGGGTTTACCAAAGTAGCCCTCTTCTCCCAGAAGGTTTATCATCACTGCCGGAGAAAGAAGCCTTGTGGACCCAAGGGGTAGCCCTGTGATCACCCTTATATGTTGTTCAAATTGACTTGTATAGCAGGCCTCAATGGTATGATGCCCTGAATTATGCGGTCTCGGAGCTATCTCATTGACATAGAGTTTCCCTTTTTTATCCAGAAAGAGCTCCACACCGAAGAGTCCAAAACCATTAATAGCCTTTACAGCCTCTAAGGCAAGCTCTTTTGCCTCCTCAGCCAGGGATGGATCAATATCAGCCGGGCAAAAAAGGAAATCAAGAAGGTTCCCCTCAGGATGAAAGACCATCTCCACAACATCATAGAGGGCAACCTCACCTTTTTCACTTCTTACAACCATCACTCCCAGTTCCTTTTCAAGGTCTAAATATTCTTCAACAAAGGAGGGGCAGGGTAGGGCTTTGGAAAGATCCTCTTCAGATCTGAGAATTGTGGTCCCCCGCCCATCGTATCCCCCGGTAATTGACTTCTGAACGCAGGGCAATAGAGTCTTCAGGTCTTCAGGTGTCTTTATCTCAACAAATTTGGGGATGGGAAGCCCTGCCTTTTGATAGGCCCTTCTTTGTTCAAGTTTGTCTTGAATAAGTGAAAGCACATCCGGAGAGGGAATTATTTTTATGGTCTCTGAAAACTCTTTTAAGATGGTGGTCTCTACATGTTCAATGTCAAAGGTGATCACATGACAGCCTTGAAGAAACTTTCTTATGTCCTCTCTGTCTCTGAATGAACCAAGGACCTGTTCGGCTACCATACTTGCAGGACAACCCGGTGTGGGATCAAGGACCTTAACAGAAAAACCCAGTTTTCGTGCTGCCTGGGCAGACATCTTGGCAAGTTGTCCCCCTCCGAGAATCCCGATAACCATATCCTGTGGATTCATCTTAACCCCTTTTTTTTCGTAAAAAATTACCTTATTTCAAGGGAAAAGTCAATCTGCTGTTCTTCCCTCACCCCAGCCATCTCTCACCAGGAGAGAGGGAGCGTAAACTCTTTCTTATGGAGGCTAAAGGTCTTGCGGCTACCAAAACCATAAATTTTTGAATTTTGAATATTTGCGGTAGCCGCAAGCT
>CAYTDX010000032.1:0-15249 GCA_964436655.1 uncultured Caldimicrobium sp. | reverse complement strand
TCTTGCGGCTACCGAAAAAGACTAATTTTGTGAAAAACTCACAAAGTCTAAAATCAATTGGACTCATATAATTTCTTTGACAAAATGGAAAAAGTGATTAAAATATTACTTTGAGATATGAGAGGCCTAAAATTTTACTCCTTTACCTTTGTCCTCCTGTTCTTCGCCTTTGGATACCTCCTGGTAGTTAAAAATTCAGATTCAATCTCCGCTGAAGATTTTAAGTGTTTGAAATGTCATAAGGGCAAGGATTCTCTGGAAAAATATGTTCAGGAAAAGAAAATTACAAGCGCTGAAGATTTGAGAAGGCTTGTCAGACAGGGACCCAAGGCTGGTCTTCACATCACCTCTTCAGAGGAAGACCTTGAAAAAGCCATAAAGTATTTAGGCCTTAAATAAAACACCTTTGAATGCCAAAAAAGAAAGAAAAACCCCCAGCTCTTTTCTCAAAAAGGCATCTTCCCTCTGAAGAAGAGGTCCTGCAACTCTTTCAGAAAACCAAAAAGGCCCTCTTACTGAGAGAGGTCTATCACCTTCTGAAGGTCTCCCCTACCGATAGGGAGTATGTGAGAAATTTGATAAAAGCTCTGGTGGACAAGGGACAGATTGTGCAGATCAAGAAAAGGCGTTTTACTCTTCCTGAAAGGATATCCCTGATTAAAGGAAGGCTCAGGGTACATCCAGATGGATTTGGCTTCGTTGAAAGCGAGGATGGTAAAAGTGTTTTTATCCCGCAAAGACGCATGGGGAAAGCCTTAGATGGTGATATCGTGCTTGTAAGGGTGGAAAAAATTGCCAGAAAAGGACCTGAAGGGAGTATTATAACAGTCTTGGAAAGACCACGGAAAAATATCGTTGGCTATCTCGTAAAAAGACACAAATTCTTTTTCGTGGAACCAGAAGACAGGCGTCTCCCCTTTGAGATATTTATACCGAAAAAAAGAAGGCAGAAGGCTAAAGAGGGAAATATAGTTGTTGCCCGAATTCTTCAGCCCACCTCTGAATTTGGAGTTCCCCTCGGAGAGATTATCAAAGACCTCGGGGACCCGGAAGAGCTATCTACTCACTGCTTAGCAACTATTTTCAACTTTAACCTTCCACAGGAGTTCAGCGCAGATGTTGAGAAGGAGCTTGAAGCAATCCCTGAAGAGGTTCCCGAGGAAGACAAAATCGGGCGTCAGGATCTGAGAAACATTCCCTTAGTTACTATAGATGGAGAGAATGCCCGGGACTTTGATGACGCCATCTGCGTAAAAAAGACCTCAAAGGGCTTTACTTTGTGGGTAGCCATTGCTGATGTTGCCCACTATGTGAAAAAGGGGACCCCTCTTGACCAGGAGGCCTATGAGCGGGGAACGAGTGTTTACTTCCCCAATATGGTGCTTCCCATGTTTCCCAAAAAGCTCTCTAACGGGATCTGCAGTCTGAACCCCTTAGTTGATAGGCTGGCAATGGTTGTGGAGCTTGACTATACCCCCAAAGGAAAGCTCAGAAACTTTAAGATCTACGAGGCAGTTATCCGTTCCCATGCCAGGCTTACCTATACCGAAGTGAAAAAAATGCTCCATGATAAAGATAAGAGAATCATCCAGAGGTATCATCACCTTTATCCCATGCTTCTTTCGGCTGGAGAACTCGCTCAGCTTCTTCGAGAAAGAAGAATGGCCAGGGGAAGCCTTGACTTTGATCTGCCAGAACCGGAAATAGTCCTCAATCTTGAGGGAAAGATTGAAAATATCGTAAAAAGGGAAAGAAACATTGCCCACATGTTAATTGAGGACTTTATGATTTCTGCCAATGAAGCTGTGGCTGAATTTCTCACCGAAAGGGGCTATCCCTTACTCTATCGTATCCACGAAACTCCTGATATAAACAAGGTTAAAGAATTGATGGAGATTTTACCCCTCAAAGATGCAAAAATTAGAATTCCAGAAGAGCCGACCCCAAATTTTTTCCAGAACCTTCTGGATCTCATCAAGGACCATCCTCTAAGTTATCTATACAACCACTTACTTCTGAGATCCCTTAAGCAGGCCAGATACTCCCCTCAAAATGCTGGACACTTTGGGCTTGCCTCAACCTGTTATTGCCACTTTACCTCTCCCATAAGAAGGTATCCTGATCTTGTGGTTCACCGGGCCTTGAAAAGGGCCTTAAGAAAGAAAAAACCTCCCTATAAGGAGGGAGAACTTGAAGAGATGGGAAAATTTCTTTCCGTAAAAGAGCGAACAGCTGAAGAGGCTGAACGAGAGGTCTTCAAGAAATTTCAGTGCTTCTTTATGCGAGATAAAATTGGAGAGTCCTTTACTGGTATAATCTCCGGGGTTACAGCCTTTGGATTCTTTGTGGATCTTGAGGAGTATCTTGTGAGTGGAGTGGTGCGACTTTCAGACCTCCTTGATGACTATTACATCCTTGATGAGAAAGGTGTAAGCCTCATTGGGAAACAAAAGGGCAGGGTCCTCCAAATCGGTCAAAGAGTTAAAGTTAAGGTCAAAGAAGTAGATCTCCGTCGATTCCAGATTAATTTTTTACTATCAGATCCCCCTCGCCCCGGCCCTCTCCCGCCAGGGAAAAGGGAGTATAACCCCAAGGTCTAAGGGCTACCACAAAAAAAACAATGTTGCAATGAACTCATAATTTCCCAGAGGCACTGCTTCTGCTTTCCCAAAACATCCACAATACTCAGGTTCTTTTTTTATCATATCCGTAGAAAGAGAAGTTTAAATTAGGTTAAAGGGATGATTTTCCTGTTATCAGGCCGGTATATTTTTGCCCATGGTAGTAAGGGCAAGGTTGACATGCAGAACCCCTTTTAGGGCCTGAATACGATCTGCAAGCTCTTTAATTTCGTTAGCCCTACCCTTAACGAGAACAATTTCCAAACACCTTTCGTGATCTACATGAAGGTGCTGGGTGGTAATGATCCTGTCATAAAAATCATGCTGGAGATCAAGTAATTTCTCAGCAAGCTCCCTTTTGTGATGATCATAAAGATAGGTAATGACTCCTGCTACCTCTTCCTCAGACTCTTTCCACTCCTCTTCCACTAATTTCTGCCGGATAAGATCTCTTATAGCCTCTGACCGATTGGCATAATGTTTCCTCTCTATGTATTCATCAAAGGCCTTTAAGAGCTCCGCTGGAAGAGAGACCCCAAATCTTGCAAGCTCATCCATATCATTTTACTCCGATATTTTTTTGAAAAAATAATACAGATTTTCAAAAATACAAGCTTCCGTGTCATCTATTTCTTTAAATAAGCTCATTCTTCAGAGGGACCATCCTTTTGAAACCTTAAAAATCTGGCCTTTTTACCTCCCCCTCACCCCTGCCCCTCTCCCACTAAGGGAGAGGGAGAGTAAAACCTTTCTCACGCAGGCTAAAGGTCTTGCAGCTACCGCATAACGATTTTTACAAAAACTCAAAGCCCAAAATCTAATGGACTCATACAACCCCTTTTTTACTCTCAAAGATAGATTAAAATAGCCTAAAAAAGACAGGTGAAATCATGCCTAAGGTAGCCCTTCTTTATGATGAGATCTTTTTAAAACACAGGCCCGGGGACTGGCATCCCGAAAGCCCCTATCGCTTAGAGGCGATTCTAAAGAGACTCTCTGAGCCTGATCTAAGGGATCTCGTTGAGTTTCATAAACCTGAAAGGGCAACCAAGGAAGAGATCCTCTGGAATCATACTGAAAAGCTTTACCAACTTATAGCAAGCACCTCGGGAAAACCTTTCTTTTCCTTAGACCCGGATACAGCTACGAATGAATACTCCTTTGAAGCAGCCCTCTATGCTGTAGGCGCCCAAAAGAGGGCCCTGAAACTCCTCTTTGAAGGGGGTTATGATTTTGCCTTTTCCCTGGTTAGACCCCCGGGACACCACGCTGAAAAAGACAGAGCCATGGGATTTTGCCTCTTCAACAATGTGGCTCTGGCTGCCTTTTATGCCAAATATTATTATAAACTCAAAAGAATCCTCATTGTAGATTTTGACCTCCACCACGGAAACGGGACTCAGAACTCCTTTTACGATGACCCGGAGGTCTTATTCTTCTCAACCCATCAATATCCGCATTATCCAGGCACAGGAAATTATACTGAAATCGGGGCAGGAACAGGCCGGGGCTACACCATAAATGTTCCCCTAAAAGGCCAAAGCGGTGATGAGGACTTTCTGTTTTTTTATAATCATCTCCTTAAACCTGTGGCCCTCCAGTATAAACCTGAAATAGTCCTTGTTTCAGCAGGTTTTGACTCCTTAAAGGGGGATCCCTTAGGTAGTCTACAACTGACCTTGGAAGGACTCTCCAGAATGATAAAAATTCTTCAGGAAATAGCCAATACCTCAGCTCAGGGCAAGATTCTCTTTACCCTTGAAGGGGGTTATAACCTGACAAACCTCTCTGAAGGGGTGGCAACCATTATTCATACCTTAGTAGGGCTTAAAAAACCGACTTTTCCAGATACCCTCTCACCTTCAAGCTATGCCCTGACCCTTTACAACAGAATCGCTGATCTTTTGAATTTTAAAAATTATTGGGAGGTTGAAACTCTATGAGTCTTTCCAAACAGATTGAAGGATACTTGGAGCGGAGTTCCTGGATAAGAAGAATGTTTGAAGAGGGTCTAAAACTAAAAAAAATCCACGGGGCAGACAAGGTCTATGACCTGAGTCTTGGTAATCCAGATCTTCCTCCTCCAGCTGAGGTCAGAGAGACTCTAAGGAAAATCACCGAAAACTATAATCCCGATTTACATCGTTACATGCCCAATGCAGGATTTCCAGCAGTTAGGGAAGTTATGGCTAAGAAAGTTTCTCATGAACACAAAATAAATATATCAGGTAACGAAATTATTATGACCTGTGGGGCAGCAGGGGCCCTGAATGTAATCTTTAAGGCCCTGCTTGATCCAGGGGATGAAGTGCTTTTTCCTTCGCCCTTCTTTGTGGAATACTTTTTTTATATAGATAACCATCAGGGAAGGGCTGTCCCGGTCCCCACCAAGGAAGACTTTTCTCTGGATATTGAAGCCTTTGAAAAAGCTATAACCCCAAAGACCAAGGCTGTGCTTATTAATTCCCCTAACAATCCCACAGGACAGGTTTACTCCCCTTCAGAGATTGAGGAATTAGCCAAACTTCTAAATGAAAAGAGCAGGTTCTACGGAAAGACCATTTATCTCCTTTCTGATGAGCCATACAGAAATCTTGTCTTTGATGGGGTAGAGGTACCCTCTATTTTTGAATATTATACAGAGTCCTTTGTAGCTTATAGTTTTTCCAAAGAGCTCTCTTTGGCTGGAGAAAGGATTGGCTTTGTAGCGGTTCACCCTGCGATGGAGGGCAAGGACAAAATTCTTGATGGCCTGATCCTTGCCAATCGTATCCTTGGATTTGTTAATGCCCCGGCTCTTGCTCAGCTGATTGTGGCAGAGTGTGCCTTTTCAAAGGTAGCTGTGGAGATCTACAAAAGGAGAAGAGATCTCCTGTGCTCCCTTCTTGAAGAAGGGGGACTTGAGTTTACCAGACCTAAAGGGAGCTTCTTCATGTTTCCGAGAGTCCCCATAGACGATATAAAGTTCTGCGAGATTTTAAAGGAAGAGCTTGTCTTAGGTGTGCCAGGAAGGGGATTTGGGGTTCCCAATCACATAAGACTTGCCTTCTGCGTTCCCGAAGAGGTCATCCTGAATATGAGACCCAATTTTCTCAGGGCTTGCGAGAAGGCAAGAAAGCTTATCTGATGTTCTCTTTTAAACTACTCTATTCGGATACCCAAACTCAGGCCAGGATTGGTCAGATTATAACCCCAAGGGGGGTGATTGAAACCCCTGTTTTTATGCCTGTTGGAACAGCTGGGACCATAAAGGCCCTTTTCCCGGAAGCGGTTTCCTCCCTTGGTTTCCCGATCATTCTTGCCAATACCTATCACCTTCTCCTAAGACCAGGCCCGGAGACCATCCTGAGGTCAGGTGGGTTACACTCCTTTATGAACTGGAAAGGGCTAATACTTACCGATTCCGGCGGATTTCAGGTCTATAGCCTTTCTTCATTTAGAAAGATACTGCCTGAGGGGATTCTCTTTAAATCCCATTTAGATGGCAGGGAGTACTTTTTGACCCCAGAGCTGTCCCTTGATGTTCAGCTTCAACTCAATTCGGATATCCTGATGGTGCTGGATACCTGTATCCCCTACCCTTCAAATGAAGAAGAAACCAAAACACTTACAGAACTTACCCATAAATGGGCAGTAAAATCCCTTGAATTCTGGGAGAAAAATAAAAAAGAAGGAAAGGCCCTCTTTGGAATAATTCAGGGAGGGATGTATGAGGATCTGCGCCTTGAGAGTGCCCGATTTATAACCAGCCTCCCCTTTAATGGCTTTGCCCTGGGAGGGCTCTCGGTAGGGGAGCCCTTTGAATTAAGAAACAGGGTAGTTGATATAACCATTCCTGAGATCCCTGAAAGGGCCCCCCGTTACCTAATGGGTGTTGGGACCCCCCTTGACCTGGTTGAGGCTGTAATAAGGGGCATGGATATGTTTGACTGCGTTCTGCCTACCCGGAATGCAAGGAGAGGAAGTTTGTTTACCTCTCAGGGGGTTATCTCTATTAAAAATTCCAGATACAAAGAGGACTTCACCCCCCTTGACCCTGAATGTAATTGCTATACCTGTAGAAACTATACTAAGGCCTATCTGAGGCACCTTTTTACAGCCAAGGAACTCTTGATTTATAGTCTTCTCACCCTTCACAATCTAACTTATTATGCTAAAATAGTTAAACAAATAAAGGAGGCCATTAAAACAGGCACCCTTCAGGACCTAAGAGAAGACCTGTATCAAAGGTATTACAAAAATTACAAGGAGGAAGATGATGGATCTGATGTCACTTTTTAGGGTTCCCGAGGTCTTGGCCATGGCTCCACCTCCCCAGGGACAGGGTGGACAGGGCGGTATTGCGGGCTTGATTGTTACACTCCTGCCCCTTATTCTTATCTTTGTTATCTTTTATTTCCTGCTGATCAGGCCCCAACAAAAAAGAATGAAGGAGCACCAAAAATTTTTAGCCGAGCTCAGACCAGGGCAAAAGGTCTTCACCAATGGTGGCATTGTGGGAAGGATTGCCAAGATAGAGGGAGATATTGTCTGGTTAGAAGTGGAAAAGGATGTGCAAATTCCGGTTATTAAAGGTTATATTGCCGGGACTTTTCAGCAGTAAACAGCCTCTTTCCACTCTTTTAATCTTTGTAAGGCCCTATCTGCCAAGCGAAAATACTTCTCTTTTTTGGAAATCCTTGGATTCTTTAAAGGGGGTAAAAGCCCCCAATTTATATTCATAGGCTGGAAGTGTTTCGGATTGGCAGTTTGTAAATAGTGCACCAAGGCCCCTATCGCAGTTTCTGGTGGAAGAATGAAGAGCTCTTTACCCTGATAGAGCCTAACTGCATTTACTCCAGCTAATAACCCCATAGCTGTTGACTCTACATAGCCCTCTACTCCAGTTATCTGACCAGCAAGAAAGATTTGAGGAAAATTTTTAAGCTGGAGAGCTGGGGTCAAAACCAGAGGGGCATTAACAAAGGTATTTCTGTGAATAGATCCAAGCCTTGCAAACTCAGCTTTATTAAGCCCGGGAATCATCCGAAATATTCTCTCCTGTTCAGAATACTTCAGTTTGGTCTGAAAGCCAACCATGTTATAAAGGGTCTTTGCTTTGTTTTCAGGTCTTAATTGAACGACGGCATAGGGTTCACTACCAGTCTTAGGATCAATGAGGCCTGTAGGTTTCATGGGGCCAAAGCGAAGCGTGTCCTTCCCTCTTTCTGCCATTACCTCAATGGGTAGACAACCCTCAAAATATTTAGGCTCCTCAAAGTCTCTCAATGGAACCTTTTCAGCCCTGAGTAACTCCTCAACAAAGGTCTCATATTCCTCTCGGTTCAGCGGACAATTCACATAGACCCCCTCTTCCTGACTTCCCCTATCAGCCACAAAGACCTTATCCCAGTCAATGGAATCGGCATACACTATGGGTGAAAGGGCGTCATAAAAATGGAGGAAGGGGACCTCAATCAAACCAGCAAGGTTCTGAGCCAAGGGTTCAGATGTCAAAGGCCCAGTAGCTATAACCACGATCTTGTCCTTGGGGATCTCCTTTACCTCTTCTCTGATGATCTCAATTAAGGGATCTTTTGAAAGCCTCTGGGTGATGTAATTAGCAAAACAGTTTCTATCAACTACCCAGGCCTTGCCTCCGGGGATCTGACACCTCTCTGCTGCCTCTATGATTAGAGAGTCAAGCTCTTTTAATTCCTGTTTTAATAGACCAACAGCCTTGGTGAGCTCCTTAGAACGAAGGGAATTTGAACAAACGAGCTCTCCAAATAATCCGGTTTTATGAGCAGGGGTAAGCTTAAAGGGGCGCATTTCATATAATTTTACCTTGATGCCTCTTCTGGATATTTGATAGGCTGCTTCAGAGCCAGCAAGCCCAGCCCCGATGACAATGATTTCAGACATTTTGAATTAATGAGCGGGCGACGGGATTCGAACCCGCGGCCTGAAGCTTGGGAAGCTCCCGCTCTACCCCTGAGCTACGCCCGCACTTGTTTTAAATTTATATCATCTTTTCAAAAAGGCAAGGGCCTATATGAGGCGCCCTGGGTCTTGGCAATCTCTTTAGGTATTCAAGCTTTTTTCTCCAGGTTGCCCCTTTTCTGCCTTGTTCTCCTTTTCAGCAGTTCCGTTCTTTTTCTCCTTTCTCACATAATCAGTTACATACCAGCCTGTTCCCTTTAGGATAAATCCGGTGTTTCCGATCAATCTTACTAATTCACCCCCGCACTTATCACAAACCTTTAAGGGGTCTTCAGTAATCTTTTGCCAGACCTCAAAGTAATGACCACACTTTGCGCACTCATATTCGTAAATCGCCATGTCCGCACCTCCCTCTACAAAGTTCTTAAGGTCTTGTAGCTACCTCAAAAAACCCTTTTGCAAAGAACAATAAATTGTCTGATTTTGCAAAAACTCTTTGGGATTAAAATATAAAACATACTTTTAAAGATTAAAGATGGGATCAGACCTGTTTTCCTTTGGGATAGGAGCCAAGCCAGACAACCTGAATACAATATTTCTGCATCTCTTCAAGGCAGTCAGCAACCTCAGGGTCCTTGATGTGGCCTTCGCAGTCCAGAAAGAAGATATACTTCCAGGGCTCATTCTTTGAAGGCCTGCTCTCAATCTTGGTAAGATTAATCTTCCTTTCGGCAAAACACTTTAAAACCTCAAAAAGGGCTCCGGGCTTATCAGCCACACTGAAAATAAGGGAGGTCTTATCCTCACCTGAAGGGGGCATCTCTGTCTTCCCAATTATCCAGAAGCGGGTTGAATTTCCTTTGAGGTCCTCAATGTTTTTGGCAACGATCTGGAGATGATAAATCTTTGCCGCCATAAGACTGGCAATAGCTGCAACTGTTTCATCCACAGCGGCCCACTTGGCGGCAAAGGCGGTAGAAGAGACAGTTTCAATGGGGACGGAGGGGAGTTTTTTTCTTAGCCATTTTCTACACTGGGCAATGGCCTGGGGATGAGAGAGAATCTTTTTTATGTCCTCCAATTTACCGGTCTGATTCATAAGATGGTGACTGATGGCCTCGTAGATTTCTCCGCATACCTTCAGTCCATATTCATAGATGGCATCTAAGGTGGTGGCTACCACCCCTTCAATGGAATTTTCAATGGGGACCACCCCAAAATGAGCCCTTTCTGAGCTTACCTCCTCAAAGACATCCACAATAGTCTCCACAGGGACGAATTGGGCCGAGGTGCCAAAGTAGTGTTGGGAAGCTATGTGACTGAAGGTTGCCTCAGGGCCCAGAAAGGCTACCTTTGGCCTTTCCTGTGAGGATCTGCAGGCCCGAATTATCTCCGAATAGATTACCTTAAGGGTTTCCTCTGGAAAAATTCCCTGATTGAGCTCAAGCACCCTTTTAAGGATCTGTTTCTCTCTCCCCAAATCAAAGGTTTGAACTCCCTTGGCTTCTTTGATTTTTCCAATCCTCTGAGCAAGTTCCATCCGCTCCCTTAAAAGTCTTATTATCTCCTCATCAATCTGATCAATGCGTGCCCTTAAAGGAGAGAGCCTTTTATCCATAACAGGTCTTACTTTAACTCCTTTTAAAAACTCTGCAAGAAGGTGTTAAGTAAGTTTAGAGACCGCAACTGCTGAGACCTTGTATTCTGGGGTTTCCATAAGGTCATCCTGGCCAGGGCTAACTAATAAATTAGTAAGGGCACTTTCAAAGTGAAAATCGGTATAAAGCACCCCCTCAGGAACCCTTTCGTCAAGGTGAGCTCTAAAAACTATCTCACCTCTTCTATTCCAGACCCTGACCTTGGCCCCCTCAAATACATTTAGCCTTTTGGCATCCCCAGGATTGATATCTATCATTGGCTCTGGATAAAGCTTCATTAAGGCCTTGCATCTCCTGGTCATACTCCCTATATTATAGTGTTGAAGCTTCCTGACGGTAACCAAAAGAAAGGGAAATTCTGGAGAGGCTTCCTCCAGGGGTTGAAGATGTTTGGCTATAGCAAGATGAACCTTGCCCTTAGGGAATCCCGTGGTAAAGAGCATAGAGGTTCCAGGATGATCCTCACTTAAGCAGGGCCATTGAATCCCTCCGTCTTTCAATCTTGCATGGGTTATCCCTTTGAAGGCCGGCCAGACCTTAGCAATCTCAAAGGCAATATCGGCAGGGGATTGATAATTCCAGTTAAAACCAAGGACATTAGCCAGTTTGGTCAAAATCAACCAGTCAGGAAGGGCCTCTCCTGGAGGTGAAACGGCCTTTTCAAAGAGCTGAACCCTTCTCTCCCCGTTAGTAAAGGTCCCGCACTTTTCATAGACACAGGCTGAAGGTAAAATTACATGGGCATATTTTCCAGAAAGAGGCATGAATATATCCTGAACTACTAAGAGCTCAAGATTACTCAAAGCCTTCCAAACCGTTCCGATATCTCCGTGACTCATAGCTACATCATAGCCCATGGCATAGAGGGCCTTGGCCTTTCCTTCCAGAGCATCCCTCAAAAAAGAGGGCAGAGTCTTACCCTCGGATATAGGTAAATTGGTCTCCCAGACCTCTTGAAATCTAAGTCTTGCCGTCTCATCAAGGACACTTTGATAACCGGGAAGCACATAGGGGAGCCCCCCCATATCGCAGGCACCCTGAACATTGTTCTGGCCTCTTAAAGGCATGGCTCCACAACCAGGTTTACCCCAGAAACCGCAGAGGGTTGCCAGATTAGCTGCTGCCATAGCGGTATAGGAGCCTGCTCTGTGCTCAGCAACTCCAAGACCCCAGAGGATAAGAGCGCTCTTTGAATTTGCATAAATATAAGCTGCCTCTTCTATAAGAAAAGGCTTGAGCCCGGTATATCGGCTTGCCTTAGCCAGATCCCACTCACTCAAGATGTAGTGTTTGAAGGCATCAAAGTTTTCCACATTTTTTTCTACAAAATCCTTATCATAAAGCTCATCCTTAATGATTACATAGGCCATGCCGTTAAGCAGTGGCACATTACTGCCGGGTCTTAAGGGTAAAAAGAGATTGGCCCTGTCAGCAAAGTAGATTCTCCTGGGGTCTGCCACAATGCAATTTGCCCCCTTTTCAAGGGCCCTTTTTATCTTCTGAGCTACAATGGGATGGGCATCCCAGGAGTTTGTCCCTATGAGGAAAAGCAAGTTGGCATTAAAGATCTCGTCAAAGTTGACACAGGCTGCTCCGGTTCCAACTGTGGCCGCAAGACCTGCGACCGATGGTGCGTGTCAGACGCGCGCAGGATTATCCACATTGTTAGTCTTAAATATACCCCTTGCAATCTTTTGCATCAGGTAATTTTCCTCGTTGGATGTGCGGGCAGAGCAGAGGAAGGCTAAGGCCTGGGGACCATACTTGTCTCTTATCTTAACCAGATTTTCAGCCACAAACTCAAGGGCAGTTTCCCAGGAGACCTCTTCAAAATCCCTCAGGCGATCTTTACGCAAAAGGGGCTTCACCAAGCGATCTTCACTCTTGTAAAATTCAAAACCAAAGCGTCCTTTCACACAGGTATTTCCATAATTAGGAGCCAGATCTCTGCCGGTGACCTCAAGAATGGTTCCATTTTTGACCCAGACAGTCAAATTACACCCTACTCCACAATATCCACACACTGATTTTATAGCCTTTGCTTTAGCCCTGCTATAAGGTACAAGGAGGCTTTTCTTTATGAGTGCCCCGGTGGGACAAGCATCCACACAGGCCCCACAGTTAACACAATTTTCAGTAAACCTAAAGGTGATGTGCTCCGTTGGCTTGCCTTTGTGGATTACTCTAAAGAAGATAGCCGAATAGGGACAGGACCTTACGCACCTTTCACAGGCAATACACTTATTGGAATCAACCTCAATCAGGGGATGGGCCTTCTGAATGGCATATTTGATTTTTTTACGAGACCTGGCAACACCCACATCCTCTCTAATCAGAAGCTCCCTGAATTCACATTTGTGTATCCCGAGACAACCACACCTCAAACAGCGATTGGCCTCCTTTATCGCCTCCTCTTCGGTCAATCCAATTAAAACCTCCTCAAAATCCCCTACCCTCTCCTTGGGATCCCTCTCTTTAAGTTGGGCCCTCTCCTCAGGAACAAAGAGGTCCAGAAAATTTGAGTCAAACTCTTCTGCCCTTTTTCCCCTGGAAAAGTCATACTTAACAGTGATAGGAGTCTTTTCAGGGGGCCTTCCTTCAAGATAGGCCGAAATAGTCTGAGCAGCCTTTCTTCCAGAAGCCACAGCCTGGATAACGGTCTTAGAACCATAAATAAAATCGCCCCCGGCAAAAACTCCCTCAATATTTGTAGCCAAGGTCTGACTATTAACCTTTATAACTCCATCTGAATTGACCTCAAGCTGGGACTCAAGCTCTCCAAATTCCTTGAATTCAGCGGAAGGAATCTCTCCCCAGGCCTTGAAGACCAGGTCAAATTCCTCCTCAAAGGCAGTCTCTGGAAGGGGTTTAATCTCCTTTTTTTCCGTGAGGCTCGTTCTTACAAAGGTTACCTTATAGGTCCCTTCTGCCCTTTCAAGGACCCAGGGAGCGGTAACATAGACAAAATTTACTCCTTCCTTTTGGGCATACCCCACCTCTCGCTGGGGAACAGGGACCTCCATTCTTGAACGGGGATAATAAACATTAACAGTGCAACCAAGTCTTATTAAGACCCGGCTTAACTCAAGGGCCGTATAGCTACAACCTAAAAGGGCGATCTTCTTCCCCGCAAAGGCCTTACTATCTATAAAACCTTTGTTGAAGTTGTAAAGGAATTGAAAGCCACTTTCTGCCAGTTCCTCACCCTGAAAACCAAAAAATCTCTCCCTTCTTGAGCCTGTGGCAATAAAAATAGCCTCAAAACCAGATTCCTTGAGGTCCTTAAGGGTAAAATCTTTCCCCCAGGCCCTTCCTCCCTGAAAAGTTATTCCCAGCTTAAAGATATTTTCAAGCTCCTTCTTTAAGACCTCCCGGGGAAGCTTAAAAGAGGGGATTCCATATCTCAAAAGGCCTCCAGGCTCCTCCTCTTTATCAAAAACCGTCACCCTATAGCCTTTCAGTCTCAAAAAGTAGGCACAGCTGATTCCTGCTGGCCCTGCTCCTATAACTGCCACCCTTTTATCCTTTAAAGGAGGAAGCTCTAAAGGGAGTTCTCCGTGTTCAAGACAGTAATCAGCCACAAATCTCTTAAGATTGTTTATGGCAACCGCCTGATCAACAAGGGCCCTTCGGCAAACGGGCTCACAAAATCTGGGACAAACCCTTCCCACTACGGCTGGAAGGGGAAGTTTTTCTTTTATCAGGGCTAAGGAGGCCTTAAAATCCCCTTGGGCAATGAATCCGATATAACCCTGAATATTCAGTCCCCCTGGGCAGGGAGTGTGACAGGGGGCCTTACAATCTCCATAGTGATTGGCCACAAGGCCTTCAAGGATTTTCTTTCTTATCTCTTTGATCTCAGGGGTGTCTGTCTCAACCTCAATCTCCCTTTCCAGGATATAGCTACAGCTCCTTACAATCCCCTCACCCTCAATCTTGACCACACATAATCCACAGGGCTGGGATGCTGAGCCTTTCTCCCTGAGATAACAGAGTGTTGGGATCTCAAGTCCTGCCCTTCTGATAACCTCAAGGAGGATTTCACCCCTTTGAGCCTCAATCTCTCTCTGATTTACCCTGATTTTTAGCACAGCCCAGGTCTCCCTTAGGGGGTATCAGTTATTAAAAAATTCTTCCCTTAAAGCTCTAACCAGGACTCAGAAAAGATGCTCTGTCCGCTGAGAACTTTATAGGTCTTATAGATCTCCAGTTCCTTGGGTGAGAGACCCTTTGGATCAGGCTCCTCACCATCCATCATGCGATGGACAAGAGAGACCCAATCTGGATGTTTTCCCTTGGCAATCTCCACAAGCTCTTTATCATAGACATCTACAATGGCACTGTGGATATCATACTTCATAAGCATCATGAGCATAACCCTGTTGAGATAGGGTCTTAGGTGACTGGCTACTCCATTGGAGACATTGGAAAGTCCGATAGTGCTTTTGGCACCCGGAGCTATATCCTGAAGCATGGAGAGGAACATCAGACCTTCCTGAATCTGTTCTGCTCCAAGGGTAATGGGAGTCAATATGGGATCCACCCAGATCTTTTCATTGGAGATTCCGAACTCATTGAGCCTCATAATTAGATCTACCGCAAGGGCAGCCCTTTCATTAGCATCCCTCGGGAGCCCTTCAAGACCCCAGAGAAGGGCTACCACATCGCAGCCCACCTCAGCGGCAAAGGGTCCAAGTTTTTCAAGCCTCTCTGGTTGAATGGAAATGGAGTTCATAAGAAAGGTAGAGGGCTTTCTTGAGGCCTTTATCCCTGCGATCATGGCCTCAGGATTTGTGGTATCCAGAGATAGAGGGGTATCCACTACCTCTTCTACAACCTTTACTATCCAGCTTGCAAGCTCAGGGCCATCCTTTTTCGCTGGCCCGATATTGAGGTCAAGATAATCTCCGCCAAGCTCTGTCTCTTCCTTGGCCATCTGCTGAATAGGCAGGGGATTTCTCTCCTTCATAGCGGAGCCGGTTTTCTTACCCATAATATTTATGCTTTCGGCAATACAAACCACAGTCTTACCCATTTTCCTCCCTCCT
>CAYTDX010000031.1:0-15320 GCA_964436655.1 uncultured Caldimicrobium sp. | reverse complement strand
AATTTAGAAGAGCTTCTTGCTCATTTCAAGTAAGATCCTATCCCCATCACCCCGGCCCTTTCCCAATAAGGGAGAGGGAGCAAAGAAACGCAGGCTAAAGGTCTTACGGATACCAAAAAAGACTAATTTTGTGAAAAACTCACAAAGTCTAAAATCCAGTAAACCTATACAAGACCTTGTAATCTTTATTTTTGCAGGTAAAGTGAAAGAAAAAAGGTTGGGTGAGGGATATGAAAAGGCTTGTCTTTACCCTTTTGGCAATTATTATTTTTTCTACTCTCTGGGGGTGTGCACCTGCTGAGAAACCCCAGATGTTATCCCCTACCCTTTCCAAAACCCTGAAAACCATCGTGGTTTTGCCCTTTGATTATTATTGTCCCACTGAAACCCCCATTCCCTTTTATTGTCCTGTAACCGGGGTCATCCCAGGTGAGATTGCCCCCTATGCCAAAGAAGTGATGAATGAACTCCTGAAAAGCTCCTTAATTCCTTTACAGACAAGATACACCTTTGTCTTCCTTACACAGAATGACTATGAAACTCTCCTTGAGGAGGGACTCGCTGTGGCCAAGACCTCAGATGCCTTAGTGAGATTCATAACTGAAAAAACCGGGGCCCAGGGCCTTCTCTACGGAAAAATCTTTAGGTTCAGACAGAGAAAGGGGTCAAGCTGGAGCGTAGATACCCCTGCCTCGGTCTCCTTTACCCTTGTGCTTTATGAGGGAGAAACAGGGAGAATCCTCTGGCAGAGGACCTTTGATGAAACCCAGAAGCCCCTGAGTGAAAATATACTTAACCTTCCCCTCTACGGCAAAATCAAGTGGTTGACAGCTGAAGAGCTCTCTGAAAGAGGCCTTAAAAGTATTCTAAAGACCTTTCCCTAAGGAGCGAATATGCTTTTTATTCCCGCCATAGATCTGAGAAGTGGTAAGGTAGTAAGGCTCTTTCAGGGAGACTACGAAAAGACCAAGGTCTATGGAGAAAATCCCTTAGAATATGCCCTCTTCTTTGAGAAAGAGGGGGCCAGGAGATTGCATCTTGTTGACCTTGATGGGGCTAAAGAGGGTAAACCCCTTCACAGGCCACTTATCAGAGAAATAGCTCAAAAGCTCACCATACCTGTTCAGGTGGGAGGGGGTATTCGGGATAAAGAGACCATCTCAGTCTATCTACAGGACAAAATATCCCAGATCATTCTGGGGACAAAGGCCCTTGAGTCAAGAGAGTTCCTCAAGGAGGTTTGTGAATCCTTTCCTGAACGGATTATAGTAAGTGTGGATGTAAGGGGAGAGAGAGTAGCCCTCTCCGGATGGCTCAACCTAAGTGAAATCAGGTATCTTGAGTTCCTTGAGGAGCTTAACAACTATCCTCTCTTTGCCGTCATCCTGACCCTGATTGAGAGGGATGGTACTGGAAAGGGGGTTGAACTTGAGCGTCTGGAAAAGGCCCTTTCGGTAACCAAACACAGACTGATTCTGGCAGGAGGCGTTACAACTATTGAAGACATCATCAGACTAAAGCCCTACGAAAAAAAAGGGCTCTACGGTGTCGTAAGTGGAAGGGCCCTTTATGAAGGAACTCTCAATCTAAGAGAGGCCCTGAAGGTTGCAGAAAGTTAGTTCTTAGATGTCTCTTGAGGCCCTCCTTTATCACTTAGTGGATATCTTTCACAGAGATAGAATTATTGTGACCTTTGTTAAGGAGATAAAAGGAAAAAGATTGCACCTTCTCTTCCCAACGGGCAGAGAAGAACTAATAAGCTCTCAAGCCTTAGTCAGTGCAGGTAAGCAAAGATTTAGTCCTGAGAATCTACAGGCCTTACAAAATCTTCTTAAGGAAAGACAGGAAAAACGAGAAAAATTAAAGGAGACCTTTGACCTAAAGGAACTCTGGGAGGTTGTCACTGAAGAGATGGAAAGGAGCTCTTCCTGGGAGCTTGTGGAACTCTATCTCGGAAGACCTCCTGATTGTGATGAGGTCTCTGCCTTTATGCGAAGAGCCCTTGAGGATAAACTCTATTTTGCCTTTGAAGAAATTGATACCCTTAGGATACGCAGAAGAGATGAGGTAAAGGCCTTACAGCTTCAAAGAGAAAGGGAACAGGAAAGACTCAGACTCTTAAATGAGGGTGACATCTATCTTTCAGCCCTTCTTTCCGGAAAGGGTGATAACTTGACTGCCGAAAGAAAAGCTTTCTGGCAAGAGGCCTTTAAGGAGTTTGTGCTTAAAGAGGGGACAAGCGAGACAGGAAGGCTTGCCGAAGAGGTTTTGAAGAGACATCAGCTTGCCGATCCTCTAAAGGTGGTTACCTTACTCTCCCGGGCAGGCCTAGTGGAAGAGGACTGGTTTTTTGAACTTGAAAAGATGGGCTTTCCAGGGGGATTTAAAAAGGAAGAGCTTGAGGAGACTGAAAGAGTTAGGCTTACTTCAAGGGATAGCTCTTTAAGGGACCTGACCGGTCTTTTTACCTTCACTATAGATGCTCCGGAAACAGAAGACTTTGATGATGCCCTGAGCATTGAAGAAAGGGGAGAAAAAATCATCCTCTATGTTCACATCGCCGAGGTTTCCTCCTACATAAGACCAGGGTCCCCTCTCTGGAATGGGGCCCTTGAGAGGGCTTCCACCCTCTATCTTCCTGAGGGGGTCCTCCCCATGTTTCCCTTTACCCTCTCTCATGAGAAATTCAGCCTTAAACAGGCCGAGCCAAGACCTGCCTTGACCTTTAGGTTTGAAATAGAGTCTTCTAATCAGATCCTCTCCTTTGACATATTTCCCTCCCTTATTCAGGTTCAGAAAAGATACACCTACAGGGAGGTGGATGACCTGCTCTTACAGGGAGAGCCTCTTTTTAGAAGGCTTTATTCCCTTCTTATGAAACACAAGGAGGCTCGCTACAAAAAAGGAGCCCTGGCAGTAATACTCCCTGAAATCCAGGTAAGGGTCTCTCCCGATGGCAAGATAACCCTCCAGCGGATTGAGATGACCCCCTCTCGGGATCTCGTTGCAGAGGCCATGATTCTTACCAATTACCATTCGGCAAAATTTCTGGCTGAAAGGGAGATACCTGTTATTTACCGGACCCAAAAAGAGCCCTTTCAGGTCATAGAGGAAAGAGTTGACTCCCTTTATCATCAGATCTTACAGCTTAAATATATGGCAAGATCGGAGCTTTCCCTTGAACCTGGTTATCACTCAGGCCTTGGACTACACTATTACACAACTCTGACCTCACCCATCCGAAGATTTCTGGATCTCCTTGTTCAGCATCAACTGGAGGCCTACCTCAAAGGGGAGAGGTTCCTCTCCAAAGAGGAACTTCTTAGGTTGCTACCTGACTTGCAGGCCAATCTTCAGAGAGCAAGTTATCTCCAGAATCGCAGAAAAAAATATTTCTTGCTAAAATATTTACAGCGATATCATTCTCAGGATACCTTCAGAGGGATTCTCCTTGAGGTTCAAGGGAGAAAGGCCAAGGTCTATCTTCCAGATTATAATCTAACCGGAGAGGCCTTAGGATTTAAAGAGAATCTCAGCGCCGGAATGGAGATTACTGTAAAACCTGAAAAGATAAATCCCCTTCAGGAAGTCCTTCGCCTGAAGATAGTTTAAGGGTCTCCTCATCTACCTCAAAGGTGTTACCTTCTCTTTTTTTGGCCTTATACATGGCAGCATCTGCCCGATTGATTAAATCAGAAACACTTTTCTTAATATCTTTCCGGTCAATGAGCTCTGCAATCCCGACAGATAGAGTAACGGGTTTATACGGGAGGTGCTCCCATTTTCTAAAGATCCTTTCAATTACCCTCAAAGACATCCTCCAGTCTGTATAGGGCAGGATAATCACAAATTCATCTCCCCCGTATCTACAGACCTTATCCACTGTAAAACGGGTGCTATGGCAGAGCACATCTCCTACAACCATCAAGACCTTATCTCCTGCGGTGTGTCCATAGTTATCGTTATACCACTTGAAATGATCAAGGTCTATCACAAAGAGGGTTAGGGGATATCTTTGCCTTAAGGCTCTGTAAACCTCCTCCTGAATGGCAATCTCAAAATATCTGCGATTATAAACACCAGTTAAGGCATCTTCAATTATGGTCTTTTCAATCTTTTTAGTAAGATAATATTCCTTGAGAAGCCTCCAGAGCCTTGCCCTGAACTCACCAAGGGAAAAGGGCTTAAAAATGACCTCATCTGCACCGGCTATGAATAGGGACGAAACATCCAGATTTTTATGGTAATCCACCATGGAATAGACTAAAAGATCCCTTTTTAGTTCCTTAACCTCTTTAATAACAGCAAGTTCCTCTTCTGTCCCTGCCCCAATGGCCATTAAAAGGATTTGAAAGGTATCCTTTGCGATATCTAAGGGAATTCTTTTTAAGCCAGAAGATACCTTTAGCTCAACCTCTGATTCCTTTAAAACCTCCTGTAAGAGTTCAGCTATAAAGGGATCGGGCTCATAGAGAAGGATTTTGACCTCCTCTCCTAATTCCTCTTTTATCTTTTTAATCCACTCTTTCAACCCCATATTTCTTCTCCAGATAGTCTTTGAGTATTTTGGCATGGTCAAAGACAAGCCTTTCCCAGGGGATGGCTTCAGGTTCGTAGATTTTAGCATCCAAGGCATCATCCCTGCCTTTAAGCTCTCCAGAACCTTCTGCTATAAAAACAGCGGATACGGTATGAAAGCGGGGGTCTCTTTTAGGGTCAGAATAACAGCCGAGAAGGCCTTTAAGTTTCACTTCAAGATTGGTCTCCTCTTTGGCCTCTCTGATAGCAGCCTCTTCTAAGGTTTCGCCATATTCCACAAAACCTCCGGGCAAGGCAAGCCCCAAAGGGGGATTTTTCCTTTCAATCAATACAAGGCCCCCCTGATACTCTATTATTATATCCACGGCTGGTAGGGGATTTCTGAAGGGTTTAAAGGTCTCGGGGTCTTTATCCTTTAGTATCTCAAGCATTTCAGCATGAATTAATCCATTTGAGGAGACGAGGGTATTTTTAAAGGGATGGTAAGGCTCTCCTGAATAGGTGGTAACCCTTCCCCCTGCCTCAAGAACCAGAAGAAGGCCTGCTGCGGTGTCCCAGGGTTTGAGATAGCTCTCATAAAAACCATCATACCTTCCCGCTGAAACATAGGCAAGGTCAAGAGCTGCGGATCCAAAACGCCTAACCCCGCGGGTCCTGACCATGAAGTCCTCAAAGGGGAGAATAAAGTGCTTGGGTTTTTCCATAATCTTTGAAACAGGAAACCCCGTAGCGAGAAGACAATTTATAAGGGGGGTCCTTTGAGAGACCCTGAGGGCCTCTCCATTTAAAAAGGCCCCTTTTCCTCTTTCAGCAAAGAAGAGCTCACCTGTTACGGGATTATAGATAACCCCTAACCGGGGAGAATAATCCTCCATTAAGGCAAGAGAAATGGCAAACCAGGGAAGACCATGGGCAAAATTGGTGGTTCCATCCAGGGGGTCAAGCAGAAAGTATTCACCCTCCGGGCTAAATGAAGAAAAATCAGAGGATTCCTCAGCCACCACAGGTAGATCTGAAAAATCCCTTCTCAGGGATTCCTTAAGAAAGGTCTCCACCTCAAGGTCCGCTGTGGTTACAAGGTCAATTTTACCCTTGTGATTGACCTCAAAACCTCCGGCATAGTATTTCTTCAGGATCTCTCCAGCCTGTAAAACCTTTTCTATAATCAGTTTAAGATCCTTATTTTTATACATTTTTCCTAAAACCTTGGAAACGAGCTGGCTCATATATAGCATAATTTTATAAGATTGCAAATCCTTTCAAGAGTACACTAAATTTTTGACTTTGTGGGTTTTTCACAAAATTAGTCTTTTGAAGTAGCCGCAAGACCTTTAGCCTTCTAAGAAAGGGAACTTATGCAAATCAGGGCCTGAGTCCCTTTCAAAGGTGGCACAGATGAACGAAATAAAGGGAAGCCCCGCAGGGCTTCCCAGCAACTACTTTGGGAGGGGGATTAGGGAATTAGTAGGAGATTTCTTCTTTGGTTATCTTATGGGAAAAGGTCTTATAGGCCCAGATGGTGTAAGCAAGAACAATAGGCACAAAAAGAACAGCCACAGTGGTCATAATCTTCAGGGTGAGAGGACTTGAAGAACTATTGGCAATGGTCAGACTATAGGCTGGATTAATAGATGAGGGAAGGATGTTGGGGAAAAGACCTGTTACTCCCCAAGCGGTAAAAAGCACTATGGTTAAGGCTGAAAAGGCCCAGGCCTTAAAGTAGGACCCTTTGTTCAGAAATACAGGCACAACTAAGTAGCAGAGGGCTGCCAGAAGGGGAAAGACAAAAAGAATAGGGGCCTTGAGAAAGTTTGCCCACATGTTGGTTGCGGCAAAGGAGATAACCCAGAACAGGACTACCAGGAGGAGGGTAACAACCCAGGTCTTCTTGGCAAGACCTGCAGCTCTCTCACTAAAGGGAGAAGGGGCCTTAAAGGCCACCCAAAGGGCCCCGTGGGTAGCAAAACAGAAGACAAAGAGAAGCCCTCCCAGAAGTCCATAGGGATTTAAGAGCCCAAAAAGATTGGTCTGGAGAAGGCCCTTCTCATCAATGGGGACCCCCTTGAAGATATTGGCAAAGGCCACTCCCAAGAGCAGGGCAGGGAGAAGACTTCCTAAGAAAAAGAGAAAATCCCAGGTGTTTCTCCAGGAAGGGCTTTCCTGTTTGTTTCTGTATTCCACAGCCACACCCCTTATGATAAGAGAAAAGAGAAGGAGTAAAAGAGGTGTATAAAGGGCGCTGAACATTACCGCATAGGCTGTGGGAAAGGCGGCAAAGGTTGCACCTCCTGCGGTAATTAGCCAGACCTCATTTCCATCCCAAAAGGGGCCAACTGCCTGATAGACAACCCTTCTTTCCTGCTCATTTTTTCCAAGAAAGTAAAGGAGAGAGCCTGCCCCGAGGTCAAAACCATCTAAGGCAAAGTAAACTGCCCAGAGAACTCCCCATAAAACAAACCAGATTATCTGAAAGATGTTGATCTCCATCTTCTCACCTCCTCTTAAAGGTTTTCAGTGACTGGTTTTTCTGAGACAACACTTACTGGCTCTGGCCCTTTTCTGGCATGATGGGCAATCAACCAGAAACAGATAATTCCCAGGATGCCATATACAATAATGAATGCAGGGAGGCTTAACCCCACTTGAACAGAAGAGAGGGGAGAGACGGCATCCTTGGTTTTCATAAGGCCATAAACGATCCAGGGCTGTCTTCCCACCTCTGCAAGCATCCAGCCAGCCTGAGCGGCAATATAAGGAAGGGGGATATTCCAGATGAGGACCTTCAAAAGCCCGGGGCTTGCCTCAGGCTGATGTCTCCTCAAAAAGGCAAGTATAGAGAGTAAACCAAAGAGAAAGCCAAGGCCAACCATGATTCTGAAGCTCCAGAAGCTGAGAGCCACAGGAGGTCTCTCCTCCTTGGGCCATTCCTTGAGACCCTTTACCTCGGCATTGGGATCGTGAAAGGCAAGAAGACTTAATACATTGGGAATCTTGATTAACTCAAGGCTATTTCTCTCATTCTCCTCATCAGGGATAGCCAAGAGAGTCCATCCGGCACCCTTCTCTGTGGTCCAGTGAGACTCCATAGCAGCAAGCTTGGTGGGTTGTTTATCAGCCACCTCAGCTCCGTGGATATGACCTTCCACTATGAGATAGAGGCTGAAAATCATCGTCCACACTGCAGCCACCCGGAAAGACTTTTTAAACAGGGAGAGTTCATTTTTCCGGATCAGGTGCCAGGCAGAAACCCCTAAGACAAAAAATCCTGAAAGTATATAGGCTGAGGGAACGGTATGCAGAAATTCCCACCAGGCAAAGGAATTAGTAAGAACTGCAGAAAAGCTCTCAAGCTCCGCCCTGCCGTTTTTAATGACATAACCTACAGGATGCTGCATCCAGCCATTGGCAAGGAGGATCCACAGGGCTGAGATGTTTGAGGCAATAGCCGTGAGCCAGATGGCAAGGGTGTTTACCTTAGGGCTAACCCTTCCCCATCCAAACCACCAGACTGCAATAAAGGTGGATTCAAGGAAAAAGGCAAGGGTGGCCTCAATAGCCAGAAGGGATCCAAAGATGTCCCCTACATACTGGGAGTAGAATCGCCAGTTTGTGCCAAACTGGAACTCAAGGGTAATGCCTGTAACCACTCCCAGACCGAAGTTGATGAGGAAGAGCTTTCCCCAAAAACGGGCTGCCCTCTTGTAATCCTCATCTCCTGTCTTCAACCAGAGGGTCTGAAAGATGGCAGTTAAAAAGGAGAGCCCCAGTGTAAGGGGCACGAAAAGAAAGTGAAACATAGCCGCTGCGGCAAACTGTAACCTTGAAGCTAACAAGACGTCCATAACCCCCACCTCCTTTTTATTTTTTGCGTTTTAATAAAGGTTATCTAAGTAAGCTTACAATTATAAAGTTTAACAAGGAGTAAAATTTTGTCAAGGGTAAATTTTTAAAAAATTGCCGGGAGAGAAGGCAAGACCCAAAGGGCTTGCGGATACCAGATAACAGGTGCTAAAATAAATTTGGCAAAAATCCCACTCAGACTTTTGGAGGCTTAAATGGGCAGAATTTTGATTGTAGGCCTGGGAAATATACTCTTAGGGGATGAGGGACTGGGAGTAAAGGTAGTCAGGGAGCTTAAGGAGGAGTTTGCCTTTTCTGAGGAGGTGGAGCTTCTGGATGGAGGAACCGGGGGCTTTTTTCTTCTTCCCCACTTAGAAAAAGCCGAGCGTTTAATCATCGTTGATGCTGTCAAAGGAGGAAATCTACCCGGCACCCTGACCTTTGAGGCCCTTGAGTCTTTGCCCATGGACACCTTAGAGCGAATCTCCCTTCACGAAATCAGTTTCCCCGATCTATTGAAGATCCTTGAGCTTAAGGGTAAACACTTTGAAAAGATCATCCTTGCGGGGATTGAACCCCAAAACCTTGAGGTGGGCTTTGAGCTCTCGGAGGATGTTAAAGGGGCTATCCCTGAGCTAAAGAAGCGGATCATTGACCTATTGAGGGAATGGGGGGTTTCCCTTCAAAGGGTGAGTAAACTTCCGTAGAAGGCCTGCCCAAGGGAGATACCTCCATCGTTAGGGGGAAAGGCCTCATTTCTCAAGACTTCAAAATTCTCCCTCTCAAGAAGTCTCAGGGTTTCAACCAATAAAGGTCCGTTCATAAACACTCCGCCGGAGAGGGCAACCCTTTGGATTCCTGAAAGTCTTGCTGTCTCAAGGATGGCCCTGGCAAGTCCCTTTATGAATCTTGTTGCAGCCTCAGAGGGCCGCATCCATTCCTCAAGAGCTGATCTTAATGGCCCCTCCCAGTCAAGGTAAAACCCTCCTTTTAGAGAGAAGCTATAGGCCCCTTTCAGATCAGATTTATACAGGGCTTCAAGTCTCATTGGAGCCTCCCCGCTATAGGTGTTAGAGTAACAAATCCCCAAGAGGGCTGAAAAGCCATCAAATAGCCTGCCCACAGAGGTGCAAAGAGGGCTGTTTAGTCCCCTTTTCCAGGCAGTTAATAAAAGGGAAAGTTCCCCTTCCTCAAAGGTTTTCAGAAGGGGGAGCTCAAGGGAGAGGGTCTCCTCCCCGAAGATCTCAAAGAGAAGGGAAAGGGCCATCCGTCTCGGGTCCTTTACTGCCTTTTCACCCCCTATTAGACGAAAGGGTCTAAAGGTAAAGAGCCTTTCAAAGTGGGTTCCCCTTATCTTTAGAAACTCCCCTCCCCAGATGGTCTTATCAGGTCCAAAACCTGTCCCGTCAAAGGAGACCCCTAAGACCTCATCCTCCGGGACATCTCCCCTTTCGGCAAGGACTGAGTAGATATGGGCTGCATGATGTTGAAGCTGAACCAGAGGAAGACCCTCTCCCCGAGCAAAGTCCTTAGCCCATCTTGTGGTCTCATACCTGGGATGAAGATCGCAAACAACCATCCCAGGTCTTATCCGGTAGAGCTTGAGAAAATCCAGAAGGGTCCTTTCAAAGTGGGAAAGGCCCTTTAGATCCTCAATATCTCCTATGTGCTGGCTGAGGATAATCTTATTTTTAAAGGCAAGAGCAAAGGTATTTTTCTCCTGAGCACCCACTCCAAGGATAACCTTCTTTGTGCTAAACCCAAGAAAGACCGGAAGTGGGGCATAGCCTCTTGCCCTTCTTATGAAGATGTAATGCGAGTTTGCCCTCTTTATCACCGAATCATCTAAGCCCCTCTTTATGGGGCGATTGTGAAGCAAAAGAAAATCAGCCATCTGAGAGAGTTTTTCAAGGGCTTCCTCATTTTCAAAGACAAGGGGTTCCTCTGAGAAATTTCCAGAGGTTGCTATAACTGGAAAGGGAAGGTCCTTTAAAAGCAATTGATGCAGGGGGGTGTAAGGGAGAAAGACCCCAAGGGAATCTAAGCCCTCCTTGAGGTTCTGAGGAAGACGCCCCTTATCCGGAAGCAAAAGAATGGGGGCCCAGGGAGAAAGAAGCAGTTTTTTGTCCTCCTCAGTCAGTTCCACATAGTCCTCAAGTTGAGAGAGATCACAAAACATTACCGCAAAGGGTTTTTTGCTCCTTCTCTTCCTGGTTCTCAAGGTCTCAATGGCCTGGGGATCATCTGCCCTTGCCATAAGATGAAAGCCCGTTAGCCCCTTTACAGCAAGAATCTTTCCTCCCTTCAGATATTCAAGGGCAAGCTGAAGGGCTCTTTCCCCTTCAGCTATCCTCTCACCCTTATCATTGAATAACTCTATTCCGGGACCACAGTGGGGACAGGCAATCGGTTCAGCATGAAATCTTCTATCCAAAGGGTTTTCGTATTCTCCTTTACATTCCGGACAAAGAGGGAAAATCTTCATAGTTGTATTTTCCCGTTCATAGGGAATCGTCTCTAAGATGCTAAATCTTGGCCCGCAGTTTGTGCAGGAGATAAAGGGGTATCTGTAGCGCCGGTCTCCCTCAGAGAAAAGTTCTCTGAGACAATCTTTACATATTCCTAAATCCGGAAGGATGTCAAGCTCAAGGGTGCCCTCTTTTTCTGCCCTGATGACCTCAAAGGTTTCAAAGCCCTCTGGGGAAACCTCCTTTACTTCAATTCGGTAAATCCGGGCATGGGGTGGGGCCTCAATTGAGAGTTCTTTTAGAAAGCCTTCAAGGTCTTCTTCAGGTCCCTCCACATGAAGGCTTACTCCTTCAGGGGAATTTAAGACCCAACCGGAAAGGGAATGCCCCCTGGCCAGACGATACACAAAGGGTCTAAAACCAACCCCCTGGACAATCCCGATGACCTTAATTTGAAGGGCCTTCTTCATCCTCTATCTCAAGGGTCTTTAAAATAAGGTCAAGCCCCCCGGTGATTTTCACCTCAAAGGAGCTACAAAAGGGACAGATAGCCCTTTTTTCTGCAGGTTCTCCTTCCCTGCCACAGGCGAGACATCTGATTCTTAAGGGTTCCCTTTCAAAGACAACCTCTGAACCCTCAAGAGGTGTTCCGGCCCTGAAATTTTCAACCACCTCTTTGAGATAATTTAGATCAATTCCTGAAAATTCACCTATCCGGAGAACCACCTTAGTAATCTTTGCTTTGCCGAAGGGTTTCAGGTGTTCCTCAATGGTTTTTAAAAGACTCAAAAAAAGAGAGTATTCATGCATTAGCAGATACGGGGCAAAAATTCCCCATTCATTAACTCAAGGATCCTTCTCGTCCCAAAGGGTGTTTCAAGATAGACCCTTGGGATTTCCCTTTTCTCAAGGACCTTTCCGATGATTTTTGCTTCTTTCCCGAGGGGGTGGCTTCTGAGTATTTCCAGGGCTTTTTCGGCCTCTTTTTCTGGCAGGGCTATAACTGCTCGCCCCTCTGAGGGAAAGTGATAGGGTTCAAAGCCGAGGATCTCACAAAAGGCCCTGACCTGGGGCTTGACCGGGATCTCCTCCTCATAAATGAGGATGTCCACCCCGGAGGCCTTAGCCCACTCATAGAGCACCCCGGATAAACCACCTCTCGTTGGATCCCTGAGGGCATGAAGCTTCAAAGGGCTCTTAAATAGGGGTTCAAGCATGGGAAAAAGGGGGGCACAATCACTTTCCAGGTCTACTTCAAACCTGAATCCCTCCCTTTCTGCCAGAATACATACTCCGTGATCTCCAAGGGAACCCGTAAGAATAAGCACATCTCCTGGCCTGAGATTTCTGGCTGAGAGCCCTGGATAGATTATCTCACCAAGCCCCGAGGTATTAATGTAAATCCCATCTGCAGCCCCCTTTGGGACAACCTTGGTATCTCCTGTAACAATCAGGACCTCCCTTTCAAGAAGGGCCTCTTGCATGCTTGCAAGGATCCTCTCAAGGTCTCTCATGGAAAAGCCCTCTTCAAGGATAAGGCTCAAAGAGAGGAATCTTGGCCTTGCCCCCATCACAGCAAGATCATTCAGGGTTCCCAGGATTGAAAGCTTACCAATGTCCCCTCCTTTAAAAAAGATGGGTTTCACTGTAAAGGAGTCAGTGGTAAAGGCAATCTTTTTGGAGTTAATTTCAAGAGGGGTGGCATCTTCAAGGGGATTCAAGAGCTGATTCCCGAGATACTTTAGAATCACCTCTTCAAGAAACCTTCGGCTCTCCTCTCCCCCTCCACCAACACTTAGAAGGATCTCCTCAGCCATATTTAGAAGCCCTTTGAGTTCATGGCAAAATTAGTCCTTTTCGGTTCTCCCTCATAGGGAAGAGTCTTCAAATTATACATCTTCAAGAGACCTTTGCAAAATTATGGTTCTTTTTTAGGTTTCTGATGGCCCTGGCCCGTAGGTTGCCTACTCCCATCCCCCTCACCCCGGCCTTCTCCCACTGAGGGAGAGGGAGTATAACCTTTTTCATACGCAGGCTAAAGCCTGCGGCTACCAAAATAATAAATATTGATTTTGAATTTTTGCGGTAGCCACAAGCTTCAGCTTGCGTTAGATTTTTAGGATTTTTATTTTTGAAAATATACGCAAGACCTAAAGGTCTTACGGCTACCACAAAAAAACAATTTTGCAAAGAACTCCTTCAAATTATACAGCAAAATCGGATTTTTTAAATTTAGGTATAAAATAAAGTCCTATGGAGGGAAAAAAAGGGGGCATCCTCTATGTAGTTGCCCTTCCCATCGGAAATCTAAAGGACATTACCCTCAGGGGCCTTGAGGTCTTAAGGGAGGCGGATTTAGTTCTCACCGAGGACACCAGATCCTTTAAAAAACTTGAGAGGGCCTACGGGCTACCCAAAAAGGAATTAATCAGCTTTTACAAAGAGGTAGAGACTGAGAAAGAGGAAAATATCTTAGGGCTTCTTAAGGAGGGCAGTAGAATAGCCCTTTGCAGTGAGGCTGGAACCCCCCTTCTTTCGGATCCCGGTGCAAGATTGGTGAAGAGAGCCCATCTTGAGGGTATTCAGGTTGAGCCCATCCCTGGTGCCTCAGCCCTGACAGCCTCTTTATCGGTCTCTGGACTGAATCTTTCTAAGGGCTTTATCTTCCTCGGGTTTTTACCCAGGAAGGAAGGGGAAATCAAAGAGAGACTGAAGGGACTTCCAGAGGACATGCCTCTTGTCCTCTTTGTACCCCCGCACAGATTTTCAAAGACCCTCCAGATACTTCTGAAAATCCTTGGTGATAGAAGGGTCTTTTTAGCCAGAGAGATCACCAAGTTTCATCAGGAACTGACCTTTTCCACCCTTTCCGAACTCTCCCGCAGAGAAGACCTGAAAGGGGAGATAACCCTTATTATTGAGGGAAGGGAAGAGGAGACCTCTCCCCAGGAGCCTGATTGGAGGCTTGAGGTCCAGACCCTTTTAAGAAAGGGCCTAAAAATCAAGGAAATTTCACGACTTCTCAGCAAAAAATACGGAAGACCTGCCAAGGAGGTTTATCGTCTGATAAGGGACATCAAGGGTTAAGCCTTTCGGGATGCTCCTGTAAAAACCTTTCAATCTCCTTATAAAAGGCCTCAAGAAGCTCTTCTTCCTTGACCTTTTTTATGATCCTTCCTTCTCTGAAGATGAGCCCAACTCCCTTTCCCCCTGCTATGCCCAGATCTGCCTCCTTAGCCTCACCAGGCCCGTTTACCACACAACCCATAACCGCAAGCCTTACATGGGCCTTCAATTTTCTGGCGTAATCTGAGACCTCTTTGTAAAGCTTCAGGAGGTCAATTTCACATCTTCCACAGGTGGGACAGGCAATAATATCTGGATAAAGGCTCCTTAACCCGAGATTTCTTAAGATCTCAAAGGCCACATAAACCTCTTCCACCGGGTCTGCGGTAAGAGATACACGCAGGGTATCTCCAATGCCCTGAAGAAGTAAATGACTTATGGCCATGGTGTTTTTAATGGTGCCTGGTATAAGGCCCCCTGCCTCGGTAACACCAATGTGAAGGGGAAAATCCGATCTTTTTGTAAAGTGCTCATAGGCCCTCACAGTTTGCCACCAATTTGAGGACTTCAGGGATACCTTGAGATTGTAATAATCATGTTTGGAAACAATATAGTCCAGCCACCTTTCAGCACTCTCCACCATGGCTTCAGGTGTGGGGTGTCCATATTTTTTCAGGATTTCTGACTCAAGGGACCCGGCATTTATCCCGATCCTTATGCAGACCCCTCTGTCTTTGCAGGCCTTAATGAGGGTATCCAATCTCTTTTTGTTTTTAAAGGTCCCGGGATTTATGCGGATACCGGCAATTCCTGCTAAAACCGCCTTTTCTCCAAGGGAGGTGTCAAAGTGAAGGTCAGCAATAACAGGCATAGGGCTCTCTTTGATGATCTCTTCTAAGGCTGAAACTGACCTTTCATCCGGTATGGCGACCCGTATAATCTCACAACCAGCCTCTTTGAGCTGAAGGATCTGCTCAAGGGTTGCCTTGACATCCCGGGTATCGGTATTGGTCATGCTCTGAACACGGATGGGATTATCTCCCCCTATGCCAATGGATCCAACAAAGACCTCCCTGGTTCTTCTTCTCCTTATCTCAGGATACATTTTTCTCTCCCCCGGAAAGATTATAATCCCTTCCAAGTTTAAAATCAACATTCAAGACCTTCACTGGCTAAGGGTGCTGCGGTTACCTAATCTATACCCCTTGATTTTTGGCTTTCTGGTAGCCGCAACCTTTAGGTTGACAAAAAATCTTTGGGAAGCTAAATTAAGCTAAACTGGCAAAATTGAGTTTAAAAAGTTTATATTATGGATTGTTGATTTATAAAAAAAATTCAATTAGATTATAAGATATGAAACTTAGGCCTCTCACCCTCAAAGAAAACCTCTTTCTCTTACAACTTCTG
>CAYTDX010000030.1:0-15408 GCA_964436655.1 uncultured Caldimicrobium sp. | reverse complement strand
TTAATTATGAAACAGGTTATTATCATTCCTGCTCGCTATGGCTCAACCCGGTTTCCAGGCAAACCTTTGGTCCAGCTCTTTGGGAAACCTTTAATTCAACATGTCTATGAAAGAGCTCAAGAATCCGGTCTAAAGGACATATATGTTGCCACAGATGACAAACGGATCTTTGATATTGTAATAAACTTTGGTGGCAAGGCCATAATGACCGGTGAGCATCCTTCGGGAACGGATCGTGTCTGGGAGGCAGCCAATATACTTGGATTAGATCAGGGGACCCTGATTATCAATCTCCAGGGTGATCAACCTCTTTTTCCCGCGGAGTATTTTTCATCTTTGATTAAGCCCCTTTTGCTTTATGCAGATCTTTCTATGGCGACCCTTGCTGTCCCCTTTCAATCTAAAAGGGACTTAGAAAATCCTCATAAAGTCAAGGTTGTTCTGGATAAAAAGGGCAGGGCCCTTTACTTTTCCAGGAGTCCTATCCCCTTTTTTAGACCACCAGGTAAAGAACCAACCTATTTGAAACACCTTGGTGTTTATGCCTATAGAAAGGAGTTTCTGGATATCTTTGTGAGACTTCCTCAGGGAGAGCTTGAACAAGCTGAGAAACTTGAGCAACTCAGGGCTTTGGAACATGGCTATTCTATTGCCGTGAGTCTGGTCCCAAGGGATATCCCGGAGGTTGATACCCCTGAGGATTTAGAGATTGTAAGGTCCTGTTGGGAGAGGGCATGAAGAGATCCCCTGTTGTGGCCAATTATTTTTATCCTGGCGAGAGAATAACGCTTCTTTCCATGCTTGAAGAAATGGTTGAGCCCTATGAGGAGAAAATACCCGCCCGGGGGATAGTTGTCCCTCATGCAGGATATATTTATTCAGGAAAGGTAGCGGGCAAGGTTTACGGATCTATAGAACCCCCTGACCTTGCCATCATCCTTGGCCCAAATCATACAGGTCTTGGAAAGAGGGCCTCTCTTTATGAAGGCGAGTCTTTTCTTACCCCCTTAGGTGAGGCAAGGATAAATAGGGAGCTTGCAAATTTGATCGTAGAGAGGTGCTCCTTTCTTGAATTTGACAATCTTGCTCATCTCAGGGAACATTCCTTAGAGGTTCAGGTTCCCTTTTTGCAATATTTGAATCCCCAGATAGAGATCGTTCCCCTTTGTTTGATGGAGCTTTCTTTGACAGAGATTGAGGAGCTTGGAGGGGCCTTGGTATCTTCCATCGCAGAGTTTGAAGAAAATACCGATAAAAGGGTGCTAATTGTCTCAAGTTCGGATTTCAGCCACTATGAACCACAAAATGTGGCCCAGCAAAAGGACTCTCTGGCTATTGAGGCCATCTTGGAGTTATCTCCGGAAAAGCTTTTGCGTGTGGTTCATGAAAAGAGGATCAGCATGTGCGGGGTTTTAGCTGTTGCCGTCAATATTGTTGCAAGTAAGCTCCTTGGAGCTGAGACGGCTATTCTTGTTGATTACCAAACCTCTGGAGACATTACCGGAGACTATTCCGCCGTAGTTGGTTATGGAGGCTTAATTTTATATTAAGGAGGCAGGTTTGAAAGGAGTAATAACGCGCTTTCCTCCCAGTCCAACTGGGCACCTCCATCTGGGAGGAGCAAGGACAGCCCTTTTTAACTTTCTCTTTGCCCGGCACAGGGGGGGCAAATTTATTCTTCGCTTTGAGGATACGGATAAAGAAAGATCCAAGGAGGAGTTTGTTGATTCTATTAGAGAGGCCCTTGTTTGGTTAGGGTTGATTTGGGACGAGGGGCCCTTTTTTCAAAGTGCTCGCTTTGCCCTTTATCAGGAATATGCCCAAAAACTCTATAGCGAAGGAAAGGCCTATTACTGCGAATGTACCAAGGAGGAGCTTGAAGCCCGCAAAAAGGCCCTTCTTGAAAGGGGACTAAAGCCCCGTTATGATGGCCGATGCAGAGACAAAAATCTTCCTCCCGGTCCGGGTAGGGCCCTGAGGATAAAGATTCCGGATATCCCTGAGATAATCTTTGAGGATCTCCTGCGAGGAAAAATTGTCTTCCCTCCGGATGAAGTGGATGACTTTATTATCCTCCGTTCAGATGGCTCACCGACCTATCAATTTGCTGTGGTCATTGACGACTTTACCATGGGAGTGACCCATATAATCAGAGGAGATGACCATATCTCCAACACCCCAAAACAACTTATCATCTATCAACTCCTTGGGGTTTCCCCTCCCCAATTTGCCCATATACCTATGGTTTTGGGATCGGATGGGGCCAGGCTTTCCAAAAGACACGGTGCAAGATCCATTCTTGAATACCGGCAGGAGGGTTATCTTCCTCAGGCCGTTGTAAATTATTTAGCCAGACTTGGTTGGGGTTATGGAGATCAGGAATACTTCACCCTGCAGGAACTCATTGAAAAGTTTGATTTGAATAGAGTGAATTTGTCCCCTGCCCGTTTTGATCCAGAGAAGATGCTTGCCTTTAATGCTTACTGGATTAAAGCCCTGGATAATCGGGAGATCTTAAGACATCTGAAGCCCTTTTTGTCAGCTTATCCCTTGGAAAGGTTTTCTGAGGATTTTCTCTGCCAGATACTTGAGAGTGTTAAGCCAAGGGTAAAGACCTTGAGAGAAATGGCTGAGATGATTGACTTTTATCTCCTTGAGGATATACCTATTGATGAAGGAGCCAGAAGCAAATTTTTGACCCTTAAGATCAAACCCCTTCTTGAGGACCTACTTTTGGACTTGGATAGGCTTAACTTTGAGGATGAGAAACTTCTGGAAGGGGAGTTCAGAGGTCTTGCGGAAGCCTCTGGTCTGAAATTGAAGGACCTGGCTCAGGCCGTAAGAGTTGCCCTGACAGGAAGGTCCGTTAGCCCCCCTCTCTTTGAGATTATGAAACTCCTTGGCAGGGAAAGGGTCAAAAAAAGGCTTGAGAGGGCCTTGAAAATGATACCTACGGGAGGTATTTAGGGATGTGGGATATCCTGATTTTAATTGGCTTTATTGCAGTCTGGGTATTTGTTTCCCGGTTTATCTTTCCTAAAATAGGGGTTCCTGTTTGAGGTATTCCACCTGCTCCCTCTCAGGGCGAGGGGAAAAAGGAGACCCCCAGCTGTGCCTGTGGCATACCTGATAAAAAGAAAAAATAAGATTTTGAAAGGGTTATAAGATGGGTAAGGCTCGCATTGTAAGTGGGATGAGGCCAACCGGACCTTTACATTTGGGACACCTCTACGGAGTTCTCAAGAACTGGGTATCCCTGCAGAGTGCCTTTGAGTGTTTTTATTTTGTGGCAGACTGGCATGCCCTGACCACCGAATATGAAGACCCTACAAAAATAAGGGAATATACCAGAGAGCTTGTATTGGATTGGCTTTCAGCCGGGCTTGACCCCAAAAGGGCTGTCCTTTTTGTCCAGTCCGAGGTAAAAGCCCATGCTGAGCTCTATCTGCTCTTTGGGATGATAACCCCTGTTTCATGGCTGGAGAGGAATCCCACCTATAAGGATATGTTACAGAATTTGCAGGACAAAGACCTTGCCACTTATGGTTTTCTCGGCTATCCTGTTCTACAGGCAGCCGATATCCTGATTTATCGGGCCGATAGGGTTCCCGTTGGTCTGGATCAGGTGCCTCACTTAGAGCTTACAAGAGAGATTGCCAGAAGATTCAATTACCTTTACGGAGAGGGACTTTTACCAGAGCCAGAGGCCCAACTCTCTGAGGTCCCTAAAATTCCGGGGCTTGATGGGAGAAAGATGAGTAAGTCCTATGGGAATGCCATCTTTCTCAAGGATCCCCCTGAGGTGGTAAGACAAAAGGTGCTTTCTTATGTGACGGACACCCTGAGACCCAGAAAAAGCGATCCCGGTGACCCGGAAAAACGCTGCATTGCCTTTAATCTCATCAAGCTTTACTATCATGATGAGGAAAGATCGGAGGTGGTTGAGGCCTGTAAATCTGCTCAACTCGGCTGTCTTGAATGTAAAAAGAGACTTGCTGAAAGGGTCATCTCGGCCTTAACGCCCCTTTGGGAAGAGAGGAAAAAGTGGGAGACCGGGGATGAGTGGCTGGTGATCTTAAAGGAGGGCAATGCCAAAGCCCAGACTGAGGCAGAAAAAACCATGCAGATTCTTAGAAAGGCTGTCTTTAAAAAAGAGTTGTTTTGAGCTCTTCAGGCCTGGATCCTATAACTTTATCTAAATCAAGGCCCCTTTCTTTAAGGAGTTTTAAAAATCCCACCTCATCTAAGGTTTTTATTCCTAAGGAAAGGGCCTTTTGATACTTTGACCCTGGTTCCTCTCCAACAACCACATAATTGACATTGCGGGAAACGGAGTCTGTAACCTTGCCTCCCAGTTTTGTGACTAGCTCCTTGGCCTCTTCACGGGTAAAGTTCTTAAGGGCCCCGGTAAAGACAAAAGTGAGGCCCTCAAGGACCTTTGGTAGCTCTTCTGCCTTTTCCTCTTCTTCAAAGGTAATTCCTGCCTGCAGGAGTCTCTCAATCATCCTTTGATTTTCCTCATCTCTGAAGTACTCCACAATGGATCTGGCTGCTTCTGGACCTACCCCGGGGATCGCTGTTAGGTCTGCCATAGAGGCCTGCATAAGCTTCTCTAAAGACCGAAACCTTTCGGCTAAGAGCTGAGCCATGGCCTCACCCACATGACGAATCCCAAGGGCAAAGAGGAATCTCCCTAAGGTTGTTCTTTTGCTCTTTTGTATGGCCTGCCAGAGATTTTTGGCCTTTTTATAAGCAAAGCCTGGAAGCTTCATAAAGTCTTCCACCTTAAGGTAATAGAGGTCCGCAGGATTTTGCACCAGTTCTATATCCACAAGAGCTTGAGCCACCTTTGTGCCCAGGCCCTCAATATTCATGGCATTACGCGAGGAAAAGTGCACGATCCTTCTGACGCCCTGGGCATAACAGGACCTGTTGGGACACCTCCAGACAGCCTCCCCTGGCTTTTTAACCAACTTACTTCCACAGATAGGGCAGTGGGTAGGAAAGGTAACCTCCCTTTCCTGGCCGGTTCTTTTTTCTTTGATGGGCATAACTATCTCCGGGATCACATCTCCTGCCCTCTGAACAAGCACAGAGTCTCCGATACGGATGTCAAGGTTTTTAATGAAGTCTTCATTATGCAGGGTTGCCCTCTCCACAACAACTCCCCCAATTCTTACAGGCTTCAGTATAGCCACAGGTGTAACAGCCCCCGTTCTTCCAACCTGAAAGACTACATCTAAGAGTTGGGTAGTGGACTGGGTAGGTTGAAATTTATAGGCCAGGGCGTATCGTGGAGACCGGGCTTTGGTCCCGAGCCTTTCCCATAGACTGAGATCGTTGACCTTTATAACTATGCCGTCTATCTCATAGGGAAGGGAATCCCTCATCTTTTCAATCTCTCGGTGATACCTAATGGCCTCATCAATGCCTCTCACCAATCTAACCAGAGGGTTTACCTTAAGACCCCATTTGGGAAGGGTTTGCAAGACCTCCCATTGAGTTTTAAAGGAATATCCCTCCGTGTAGCCAACACCATAGCAAAAGAGGTCAAGCTTTCTCTTGGCCGTTATCTGAGGATCAAGCTGGCGAAGGGACCCTGCAGCTGCATTTCTCGGATTGGCAAAGGGGATTTCCTTCTTGGCAATTCTTTCCTCATTAATCTTTTTGAATTCTTCCCTGGTCATGTAAACCTCACCCCGAACATCTATCCTCGGGGGAATTTCTGGGGCATCCTCTGAAAATTTTCTCAATCTCAGGGGTATAGTCTTTATAGTTTTGAGATTATTGGTCACATCCTCTCCAAGATAGCCATCTCCACGGGTGGCACCAACCCTCAGAGCCCCCTCCTCATAGACCAGCTCTATGGCCAGACCGTCAATCTTTGGCTCAACAGTATATTCCAGGGAGAGCTCCTCAGGAAGATTTAGAAACCTTTTTATCCTTTTATCAAATTCATAGACCTCCCTTTCTTCCATAGCGTCATCCAGAGAAAGCATTGGCTCCCTGTGAGCAACCTCTTGAAACCCCTCGGCAGGTTTAAAGCCAACTCTCTGGGTGGGAGAGTCGGGGGTTATAAGTTCTGGATATCTGGCTTCAAGTTCTCTGAGTTCATGCATCAAGGCGTCATATTCCGCATCCGAGATAACCGGGCTATCAAGGACATAATAGCGATAGTTGTGATATTCAATCTCCTCTCTAAGTTTTTTAACCCTTTCAACAACCTCAGGGGGAACCTCTTTTTTAGCCTCCTCAACCATCGGGCTACTCCTCAAGGCTCATTTTTTTTAATTATCTACAACTTTAAAGACAATGTCAATAGTTTTTGGCATGATTCCATAGGACCTGGGACCTTGGATCAGATTTAAAAGATTTTGAAACTTTCCCAGCATCGGTAGCCAAAGGCTTTAGCTTCCGATTTTTTTATCTTTGAAAACCTACGCAAAACCCAAGGTTCTTACGGCTACTAAAAAACAATTTTTGCAAAGAACTCGATAAAAAAAATCTTAATCTTGTAAAAGCCGTTATAAATCTTGCCCATACCTTTGGTCTTTCAGTTTGCGCAGAAGGTGTTGAGACCGAGGAACAATGTAAAATTTTATCTGATCTGGGCTGTGATTATGCGATGGGATTTTATTTAGGGAAACCCTTGCCTGAAGAGCAACTGGATGTCTTATTTTTTGCTAATCCTTCACCCTTACCTTCCTCCACCAGGGGGCAAGAATGAGGAAGAAGAGGCAAGAGCTGATAAGGGCAAAATAGGGGAAAAGATAACCGTAACTAATAAAGAAGGTTTTTTCCTGAAGGGGTTTTACCTCTCCAGATATAATCTCTTCTCTTTCAAGATCACTTTTAATTAAGACCCTTCCGAGGGGATCAATAACCCCACTTATGCCGGTATTAGCTGCCTGGAGGGTAAATCGTCTCCCCTCAACGGCCCGGACAACAGCCATTTGAAAGTGTTGATAAGGGGCTGAGGTCTTTCCAAACCAGGCATCATTGGTTGCAATAAAGATAAGTTCTCCTCCCTTTTGCAATCTTTTGACAAGAATTTGGGGAAAGGCACTTTCAAAGCAGATAAGTGGTACAATCTGAAGTCTTTCTTCAGAAAAGGAGATATTCAGATTTTTTGACATTCCTGGTTTGATAATGTCGGAAACGACAGAAATTCTTTTTAAAAAGGGGAAATATTTGGCCAGAGGGACATATTCACCAAAGGGGACAAGCTTCTCTTTATCGTAGAGGTCTTCCACATTTTCATCCTTCCATACAAGGAGACTGTTATAAACCTTGGGGATTTCTTCGGTAAAACTAACCCTGAAGGTTCCAAAAATAAGGGCAAACCGGTTGAAATTCACCTGGGATGTCTTCAACTTAAGGGTATTTAAAAAATTCAAGAATTTAAGGGTTGGCTCCCTATCGTAGGGAAAGTAAAAGGGTAAGGCTGTCTCGGGATAAAAGATTAGATTAGGCCATTCCCTGAGGGCATTCAGGGTAAGGGTCTGATAGGTTTTTAATGAGATCTCTATCTCCTTTGCCTCCTTGATCTCCTGAGGGATGTTTCCCTGAAGGATACTCACTCTTAAACCTTCTCTTTTTTGAGCAAGAAGCCTTTCCCAGCCTTGCTTACAGAGGTATCCATAAAGGGGGATGAGAAGAAGGGACAAACCGAAGAGGATTACCTGAAGGACAAAACCTCTGGACTTACAGGTAAAATTGGAAAGGCCCCGAAATAAGAAGTAAAGACAATAATTGAACATAAAGACTACAAAACTCATTCCCCAGATCCCAAAAAGGTCAGCCATCTGAAGAAAAAGGGGAAATTCGCTAAGGGGGTATCCAGTAAGTCCCCAGGGAAAACCAGTGAGAAGGGTAGATCTCAAAAATTCAAGCCCAACCCAGAGGGTTCCTCCAAGAATACCCTTTAGAAAAGAGGGTTGACTGAAGATTTCCTTGAAGGAGGCAAGATATAAAAAGAGAAAATAGTAAAGGGCTAAGTAGCTTGAAAGTATTAGAAGTAAAAACAGGGCTAAAGGAAAGGGTATCTGACCATATTTAACAAGGGTATAAACAATCCAGTAAAGAAGGATGGTATAAAAGGGTATTCCAAAGAGTAGAGAGATCCTGAGAATGGAGAGAACTCTTTTTTCCTTTTCAGCAGTTACCCAGAAAAGAGGGACAAAGGCAATGAATATTAAAATGGAAAGGTTTGCCTTGGGAAAGCTTAGCCCTGCAAGAAGAGCCGAGAGAAGGGGCAAGAAAAAAAGATTAAGGTATTCTTTTGATACGAACTTCTTTAATCTGTTTTTCATTGGCATCAAGGATCTCTATTTCCAGAGGAGGTAAAGAGAATTTCTCCCCTCTCTGGGGTATGCGATTTAGATTATCTAAGATGAATCCGGCTAAGGTCTCATAATCTCCTTCGGGGAAACTTATCCCAAGACACCTTTCAATCAGGTGAATCTTGGTTGTCCCTGAAAGGGTGATCCATCCCTCGGGATCTGCTCTTACACACCTTTTGGGGCTAAAAAAAAGCTCCTTAAAGACATCTTCAGTTCTTATTATCCCAATCAATTCCGATAGTTCATCCACCACAAAGGCTAGATCAAGTTCCTGTTCCCTTAATCTCCTCAAGGCCGTTAAAATGGGCAGGTTTTCAGGGAAGGTTACTGCGGGTTTAACAAAGTCCTGCCAATTGTAAATTGTGAAATTAAAACCCCTTATCAGATCAATAAGTCTTAAATAGCCCTTGTAATGATCTAATGTGCCGCTATAGACAGGATAATAGGTATAGGGATGGGTAATGACAAAGTTTCTGACTTCTTCCCAGGGGAGACTCAGATCTAAGGATTTTATAAGGTTTCGGGGAATTAAAAAGTCTGCTACTTCAAGCCCTCTGAGAGACAAAAGCTCTTTAAAAAAGGCCTCTTCATCTGGCGTGAGGTCCTCCAGGTCGTGCTCTTGTTTACCGAAAAGGGTTTTAAATATTTTTAAAAAGGAGGGTTCTTCCATTTATCCGAGAAAATAGGGAGACTGTTCTTCCAGGAAGATTACATACTCTCTGATGGCCTCTTCAAGTTCCCGCATAGGTTTATTATAGCCAACTTTTTTCAATTTGGTAAGATCTGCCTCGGTGAAATACTGATATTGTTTTCTCAGGTTTTCCGGCATATCGATGTATTCAATCTCAGGGGAAAGTCCCAGGGCATGAAATACAGCGGTAACAAGGTCTTTAAAGGATCGAGCCTTGCCTGTCCCAACATTAAAGATCCCATTTATTTCAGGATAGTCAAGGAAAAAGAGGGTAACCTCCACGGCATCTTTAACATAGATAAAATCCCTCAACTGCCCACCATCTTCGTAATCTGGATGATAGGACTTAAAGAGCCTTACCTTGCCTTCTCGTTTAATCTGTTCATAGGCCTTAAGGGCAACACTACGCATCTCTCCTTTGTGAAATTCCCTGTCTCCGAAGACATTAAAATACTTTAGTCCAACTATGGATTTGAGAAGGCCCTTCTGATAGGCCCAGAGGTCAAAGAGGTGTTTATAAAACCCGTAAGGATTAAGGGGTTTAAGGCTGTAAAGGGCTTCCTCGTCATCCTCAAAACCCTGAGAGCCATCTCCATAGGTTGCGGCAGATGAGGCATAGATAAATCTTACATCATTTTTCAGGGCAAAGAGACAGACCCTTTGAGAATAAACATAATTATTTTTGTAAAGATAGTAAAGGTCATGCACAGTGGTATCACTGCAGGCACCCAGGTGAATTATGGCCCTGAGGGAGTCAATTCTGTTTTCCTCTAATAGCTTAAGAAATTCTTCCCGGTCAAGATAGTCTTCAAACCTTAAGCCCACAAGATTTTTCCATTTTGGGCCTTCAGAGAGGTGGTCCACAACTAAAATACGGGATTCTCCCTGGTCATTTAGGGCTTTAACTACATTTGATCCTATAAAGCCTGCTCCACCTGTAACTACAATTCTACCTCTTTTCATATCCCGCCCCTTTCTTGAATTAGTCAATTATTAAATAGAGACCTTTGCAAAATTATGGTTCTCTTTAGGTTTCTGGTAGCCGCAAGCTTCAGCTTGCGTCAGATTTTTTTATTTTGGAAACCAACGCAAGACCTAAAGGTCTTGCGCCTACCAAATCTACAATTTTTTGTTTTTTCCGATAGCCGCAACGCGTAGGTTGCGTATGGTTTTTTTCGCAGGCTAAAGGTCTTACAAAACCAATTTTGCAAAGAACTCTAAATATATTTTAATATCTTTACAACCACTTTCAATGAGACCAAAATATTTTGGACTTTGCATCAAGTTTCAAAATATTTTTTGGTAGCCAAGGGCTATCACTTTTCGCAGTTCTATGCCCAAAAAAATCAATAAAGGGCAGACAAAGGACCATTTAAGCTCTGAGATGCTGAGTTTTACCGCATGGAAATAGTGCGGGAAGACATATAGAGCAAGCCCCTGAAGGACTATTCCTGTGGAGATTCCAAGATATATCCAGGGATTTAGTTGAATGTATCTAAGGGGATTGAGAAAAAAGGGCTTTTGACTTATTTCCTGAATCCCTACAACCCACTGGGTAAATACTGCAGAGTTAAAACTAATGGTGAGAGCAACTTCATAAGGGAAACCCTTGAGAAGATGAGAAAAGAGGATTATATGTGAAAGGGCCATAATTAGACCATTTGAGAGGATACGAAAGAGGTTATAGGGACCAAGAAAGAGTCTGGAAGGGGGGACAGGTGCTCTTTGCATTAGATTTTCCTCTTTTCTGGTGAAGGGATAAGCCTTATCCTGAACCCCATCCGTTACAAGATTAATCCAGAGGATCTGTGTTCCGTAAAGAGGAAAGGGAAGGGCGAGAATCAAGGCAAGGGCATTGTAAAGGATCTCAAAGGCGTTGGTGGATAAAAGGTAACAGATAAGATTGGAGATGTTGCGAGCAATATTTCGCCCTTCTTCTACGGCCTTGACAATAACTGAAAAATTGTTATCCGTCAGGATAAGCTTAGCAGAATCCTTGGTAATCTGAGCTCCTCCTCCCATAGCAATGCCAAGATCAGCATTCTTCACCGCAGGGGCATCATTAACCCCATCTCCTGTAACCACAACTATCTCTCCTTTGACCTGTAAGGTTTTGACAATGAGAAACTTGTGCTCCGGAGTTGCTCTGGCAACAAGGGCAACTCTTTTAAGTAAAGCATAAAGCTCTTTCTCGCTTTTCTTCTCTAAGTCCTTACCCTCTAAGGCAATAGAGGGTGTTTGATAGATACCCACCTCCTTGGCTATGGCCTTGGCAGTGAGAAGATTATCCCCGGTAATCATAATAATCTTTATGCCTGCTTTCTTGGCTATATCTATGGCCTCTTTTACACCTGCTTTGGGCGGGTCAATAAAACCAATGAATCCGGCCAGAAAAAGAGGAAGGGCTTCAATTTCCTCGGAAGAGGGGATCCTTTCTTCATCCCATTCTGTGTAAGCCAAGGCAAGGACTCGCAGGCCCTTTTCTGCAAGGCTATCATGAATCTTCTGAAGTTCACTAACTCTTGCCTTTTCTTGAAGACTTCTTCTTAAGGCCTCAAAGGCCCCTTTAATGTATAGATACTTTTTTCCATGAAGCTCAACCAGGACTGCCATATAGCGTTTTCTTACATCAAAGGGATACTCTTTTAAAACCTTAGAGGTCTTTCTTTTAGCCTTCCAGTCAAGCCCCATATCTTCACACCACTTGAGGAGGGCAATCTCTAAGGGATCCCCATGGACACCATCGGAGTCGTTACAGAGGATGCAACAATTTATCAGTTCTTCCTTTGCAAGGGCATGATACTCTTTTACCTTGAGTTTTCCTTCGGTAATGGTCCCGGTTTTATCTGTGCAGATATAGGTGGCACTGCCTAAGGTTTCCACTGCAGGGAGTTCCCTTGCAAGAACTTTATTTCTGGAGAGTCTGAGAGCTCCCACAACAAGGGCAATGGTTACAGCTATTGGTAGCCCCTCAGGCACGGCAGAAACTAACAGGGCCACCACAAAGAGAAAGAGATCTTTAAGAGACCTTTCCTGAAGGAATCCAATTACAAAAAGTCCGCTCAGGATGATTAAAAGCACAATAATCCATCTCCTGGCAAAGATGCCAAGGGCCTTAGTGAGGGGGCTTTCAGGGGTCTTGCCTTTAATTTTTTCAGCGATCTTTCCAAGCTCAGTCTTTCTACCTGTGGAGATAACCACTCCTAAGGCCTTGCCCTTAACCACATAGGTTCCCATAAAAAGAAGATTTTTTTTCTCATAAATAGGCGTTTCCTCAGGAAGCACAATTTCTCCTTCTTTTTCAACGGGTAGGGACTCTCCTGTTAAGATGGATTCATCAACAAGCAAACTCTCACTTTTGATTATTCTCAGGTCAGCAGGGACAAAATCACCCTCTGAGAGGAGAACCAGGTCTCCAGGCACAACAAGAGTGGGGTCTATTTCAAAGGTCTGCCCCTCTCTGATCACCTTACATCTTGGAAGAGTAAGTTCCCGAAGGGCTTGAATGGATCGCAGGGCCTTTGTCTCTTGATAAAATCCAATAAATCCATTGATGATTATTACAGCCCAGATAACTAAGGCATCTTTTTCGTCTCCTATTAATAGAGCTACAAGGCCAGCTATGAGGAGGATGATGATAAGGGGGTTGAGAAATTGCCGAAGCAAGACCTTATAAAGTTTTTCCTCTTCCTCCTCCAGTTTGTTAGGCCCGTGAAGTTTGAGCCTTTTCTTGGCCTCATCCTGGATAAGCCCATCTATCCCAGTGTTTAGTTCTTTTAAAACCGTATCAATGTTTTTATAATGCATGTTCAGAATTATAGCAGAGTGACAAGTAAAGACAACTTACTCTGAGACTATTGCAAAATTATGGTTCTTTTTGGTTTTATGGTGGCCGCAAGCTTCAGCTTGCGTGAGTCTTTTTGTTCTTTACGCGGGCTAAAGATCCAGCGGCTACCGAGAAAAAATTTTGCAAAGAACTCTAAACCATCAAAAACTGCTTGCTATGGGACGATCAAAAGGGGAATTTCGGCCATCTTTATTAATTGAGAGGTGACACTTCCCATTAAGAGTTTTTGGAGAAAACCCTTTCCGGTCTTTCCAAGCACAATGAGGGTGCCTCCTTTTTCCCGGGCAAATTCAAGGATCTCCCTGGCTGGTTCTTCACCGAGGCCAAGGAAGAGGTCTTCCTTTATCCCCTGGGCATCCAAGGGTTGAGAGAGTTCTCGGAGCTGGCTTTTTAACCTTTCTTCCAGCGAGAGCACTTCCTCCTCTGTGAGGCCTGCAATATGGTCGCTTTTCAGGATGTGTACAACATAGACCTTTTCTATCAGGGGTTTTAGATTCAAAATAAAATCCCTTGACCGGATAGAATTTTCTGAAAAGTCTGTGGCTAAAATTGGTCTTCTGAAGATCTGGATATTTTCAAGGAGAATAGCCTCTCCTTCAGGTTCCTTAAGGAGACTGTGACAATACACTAAGACAGGGATTTTGCTTCTACCTATCAACTGAAGGGTTATCTCAGACACAAAGAGTTTTTCGGTTTTTTCTTTTCCTATGGCAAGTAAATCGGCTTCAAGCTCTTCTGAGATTTCAAGAATCTTGGCTAAGGGGTCTCCAATTTCTATCAGAATTTTGCATTTTAGACCTGCTTTCAGGATATCCTTTTCCCACTCCTTAAATTTTAATCTGGCGGATTCTGCTAATTCAAGGGCCTTTTCTCTCAAAAAACCCCCAAAGGGGACATAGGAAACCTCCTCTCGGGGGATAACATGAAGGAGAAAAATCTCTTCCAGGCCTACACTTTTTAGAGCTAATATTTCAAGAAGTCCTTTGTAGCCCCTTTCCCAAAAGCTCACGGCATAAAGAACCTTCTTAATCCCCATTTGGTTAACCCCTGTAAAATATTAAAGTTAATAAAATAAAAGGCGGTATTAATAGAGGAATGGAGTACTTCAGGAGATAACCAAAGAAGCTTGGCATGGGAATCCCCTTTTCCTCGGCTATAGATCTTACCATAAAGTTTGGGGCATTGCCTATGTAGGTGAGAGCACCGAAGAAAACGGCTCCTTCTGAGATAGCCAGAAGATACTTAGGATGCTCCTGAATCAGGTGTACCACAGCCTCCTTTTCCGGAATCCCAGGATAAAAGCCTCCCAGACAGGTGCTTAAAAAGGTGAGATAGGTTGGGGCATTGTCCAGAAAGGCTGAGAGAATACCGGTTACCCAGAAATAGTGATCTGGATCTTTGAGGGTTATAATCAGGGGTTTCAATACCCCCTTCTCACCTGCCTGAAGGATACTGATGGCTGGAATCATGGCTATAAAGATTCCGAAAAATAAAAGGGCAACCTCTTTTATAGGAAACAAGGTAAACTCATTTTTTTCACGGACCTCTTGCGGGGTGAGGTAAAAGGAAAGTCCAGCCAGGAGGACAAAGATTAAATCCCGGAGAACTTCCTGGAGGGGTCTTTCTATTCCCAGTAAATTAATCCTGGGAAGATGAAAATTTGCCGAAAGAAGGATTGTTAACGGAATCCCCGTAAGGAGGAAGATATTATACCATCCAAGAAGGAGAAAGGGCCGTTTTTTTGTGGCTTCTGAGAATAACTTTTTTTCTTTTTTAAAATTCAGGGTGTCTATAAAATAAAAGAGGCCCAGGAGAAAGGCAACGCATATAAGCATTGAGGGTAAAAGATTTAGCGTCCAGAAAAAGGGGACCCCCTTTAGAAAACCAAGAAAAAGAGGGGGGTCTCCAAGAGGGGTTAAGGCCCCCCCAATGTTTGAGACCAAAAAAATAAAAAAAATTATAATGTAGGCCTTATTTTTTCTCCAGGCATTGGCCCTAAGAAGAGGCCTTATCAATACGATAGAGGCCCCGGTTGTTCCCATGAGGGAGGCAAGGAAGGTTCCGGTTAGGAGATAGGCGGTATTAAAAAGAGGGGTTCCCGAGAAATTTGTCTGAAGGTAGATGTTCCCGGAGACAACATAAAGGGCAGATAGCAGTAAAATGAAAGGAATGTATTCAGCCATGAGGACATGTAAGATTTTATGCAAGGCCTCTTCTGGAAAAAAATACAAAAGGGGCCCAGAGGAAAGCAAGGCCCAGAAGAGGGAGACCTTTCCATAGTGGCTGTGCCAGAATCTCGGGGCTATTAAAGGAAACAGGGAGATGGAAAGGAGGATTCCAGCAAAGGGAAGAATAGCTATTAAAGGCAGTTTTTCTCCTAGGCCACTCACATCTTAAATTTTAACCCATCTTAGCCAGTTAAAAAGGGTTTTCTTCATAAAGACGAGTTCTTTGCAAAATTTTTTCTTGGTAACCGCTAGACCTTTAGCCTGCGTGAGAATCTCCAAAATCACAAATCATAGATTGGG
>CAYTDX010000029.1:0-15559 GCA_964436655.1 uncultured Caldimicrobium sp. | reverse complement strand
GCAAAGAATTTAGAAGAGCTTCTTGTCCAGTTCAAGTAAAATCCGTGAAAACACAACCCATTTCCCTCCTCGCCCGATCATTTCCCACTAACCTACAAAAAAATCAATAAAAACTTAAAAAAACACACAACCTAAAGGCCACGGATACCGCAAAAATTCAAAAATTCATAGGTCTGGTAGCCGCAGGCTTTAGCCTGCGAGGGTTTGTAAAAAAATTCAAAAAAATCTCACTGAAGCTGAAGCTTGCGGCTGCCAGAAAACCAAAAAATATGATTTTGTAAAGGTCTCATCTTACTTTTTTTCTGTTTCAGGTTCAAGGTGTATGGTTACATGGATCTCTGGATGAGAGGTCTTGATCTGTCTTTCTATTTCATCACAGAGATGGTGGGCCTCCTGAACTGAGGTCTTTCCAGGAACAGTTAGGTGAAACTCTATAAAGGCGCTTCTACCAGCCTTTCTACTCTTAAAATCGTGAATTTCTGCCTCCTGAATGGAACTTTCCTGGATGGTATTTTCAATAATCTTGTGGATATCCTTAGTTTTTTCCTGACATAGACTGACATCTATGAGTGAATTTATGGCATCCTTTAAAATCTTATATCCGAGATAGAGAATATTTAAGCTCACCAGTATGGCAAGAATTGGGTCAAGATACCAAAAGTTAAGCACTTGAGCAAGGAGAATACCGATAATGATACCAAAAGTGGTTAAGACATCGGTAAAGAGGTGGGTTGCGTGAGAGACAAGAATAGGAGAGGCCTCCTTTTTGCCCTGTCTGTAAATAATCAGTGACAGCAAGCCATTTAGAAGCAAACCCGATGTAATGAGAAGAAGGCCTGTCCCAAGGGTTTCAGGAATTTCAGGTTTGAAAAGTTTCTGGAAGGCCTTCCAGAAGATGGATATGGATGCAAAGATGATAAAAAGGCTCTCCACAACGGCAACTAAGTACTCAACTTTGGTATGCCCGTAGGGATGCTCTCTATCTGAGGGTTTCATGGCGATTCTGGTGCCTATCAGGGCAAAAAAGGCTGAAAAGATATTGACGATTGATTCCATAGCATCCGAATAGATGGCCACAGAACCTGTAAGAAAATAGGCTATGAATTTGATAAGGCAGATAAAAAGACTCATTCCAAGGCTAAGGGTGGTCAATTTGAGGGCCCTGGAATCGGTAAAGAGGTCTCTCATCTCCATCTTAATCCCTTGCCTTCTGAATAGTATAAACGGCTATGGCAAAACAGAAAAGAGACAGAAGGCAGAGTACAAACAGATCTTTAAGGTCAGCCTCTTGCCCCCAGGCAAGACTTCTAAGATTGTGGGATACCAAGGTAAGAGGAAGTATTTCAATCACCGGTTTTATAAAACCAGGAAGGTTCTCTACAGGAAAAAAAGTACCCCCAAGAAACATCATGGGAGTTATGATGAAGTTAGTGATCAGGGTTTGATCCGCATGGGCCTTTATGCTCATAGCAGATGCAAGCCCGAGAGAGGCAAAGATAAAGGCATTCAGAAAGACTATCAGAAAAAAGGGGAGCCCTAATTCAAGTTTTACCCCGCCAATCAGGTAGGCCAAAAAGAGGATGAGGATAACAGACAGGAAGGCCCTGGTTATCCCTGAGAAGACCTCTCCCAGGGCATAGCTGAAGGATGAAAGAGGGGCACTCTGGAACTCCTCAAAGACCTTTAAATAAAATCTTGCCACATTGATTTCCACATTTATGGCAAAGGCCTGAAGCATACTGCTTGCTGAGATCAATCCAGGGATCAGAAATTCCAGATAGGACCTTCCCTGAACCGAAATACCTTTGCCAAGCCCTATACCAAAGGCCAGGATGTAAAGGAGAGGATTTATGGAAAAGGATAAAAGCACCCTGAAAAAGCGTTTTTTTAGAAGCAAAAGCTCTCGGAGGTAAATAGCTAAAAATCCCTTCATAGCCCTTCCTTTTCAGTAAGTTTAACAAAGACATCCTCCAAGGTAATCTTCCTCATACTGACATAATTGTTGTTTTGAGAATACTTTAGCATGGCAGATTCAGCAGATTTTTTATCGTTAAAATAATAGGTTAAGAGGCCTTTTTCAGAAAATACATCTAAGGCAATCTCTCCTAAACGCTTGATAAAATTTACTGGAGTATCCATATCAATGATTTTTCCCTGAGATATAAAGGCAACCCGATCAGAGAGGACCTCTGCTTCTTCCATGTAATGGGTGGTAAGAAGGATGGTGGTTCCCTGGCCCTGAATCTGTTTTATAAAGCTCCAGATCTTCCTGCGGATATTGGGGTCAAGACCAACTGTTGGTTCATCAAGAAGCAAAATTTCTGGAGAATGCAAAAGGGCCCTAATAATAAGGAGTCTCCTTCTTAAGCCTCCCGAGAGTTCTTTGACCTTTGACTTTTTTCTATCTCTTAATCCGGCAAGTTCAAGGAGGGCTTCACTTTTTTTACGGATCTCAGGGACAGACATTTTAAAGAGGAGCCCATGAATGAATAAATTTTCCTCGCAGGTGAGTTCAAGATCCAGATTGACCTGCTGGGGGACAAGCCCTATCTTAGTTTTAGCCCAGAGACTATTTTCTTCAAGGGATTGGCCAAAGATTTTTATCTCTCCAGCGGTAGCCTTGGTAAGGCCTGAAAGGATTCTGAGGGTGGTAGTTTTTCCTGCCCCATTTGGTCCAAGGAGAGAAAAGAGTTCTCCCCTTTGGAGGCTAAAAGAGATACCTTTTAGGGCCTCCCTTTCTCCATAAAGTTTCTTTAGATTTATGATCTCAAGGACATTAATTGCCATAATTGGGTTACTATTATAATCTTTTCTCCACTGAAATCAATTTTATGAGGTCTTTGCAGAGCTATGGATTTTGCTATGTAATTGCCTTTTCAACAAAGAGGAGGCCCTCTTCTTCAGAGGTTATGGAAAAGCCGAGCTTAAGGGCCAATTTTATCATGGGTAGATTTTCCTTCCTGATCTCCATCCAGATTTTTTTGTAGCCATTGGTTTTGGCAAAATCCAGTAATTTTTGACATAGAAGAGTGCCTAATCCCTTTCCCTGAAAATTATCCAGAATTTCCACGGATAATTCAGCAACCCCTTCATAGGTTTTCATCAAATGCGCTGCCCCAATTATTTGAGAAGGTTTGTCCTCTTGATTCAGGGCAATTAAGGTGAGTTCCTGATCGTAGTCTATGTGACAAAATCTGATGAGGTCCTTTTTGCTCACAGGCCTTTTCATTTGCTGAAACCTGAGAAGAGTTGATCTCTCCGAAAGACTATTAAATAGGTCAATTAATAGGGGTTCATCCTCTGGTTTGATGGGCCTTATTGTGACTTTTCTTCCATCCTGCAGGGTTGATTGAAAAATAAGATAGCTTGGATAGGGGCAAATGGAAAGATGTTGTGGACAATAGATGCCTTCAGTCTTATCGTAGGGATTAAAGATTCTCTCTCCAAGAAAAATTTTACCCCGTAGGGCATAAAAATTTCCCTGAGAATAAATAATGGGATTTAAGATCATCTCTTCAATTTCAGGAAAATCTACGATTAGATAAGAGAATTTTACCAAGAGCTCTTCTAATAGGTGGCAGGGATAGTCCATATTTTTCATAAGTTTGTAGATTGAGGTTTCTTCAAGGATTCTTCGGGCAAGAATTTGATTCAGGGGAGGGAGCCCTATGGAATAATCAAGACCCAGTTTGGCTATGACATCCCCTAAGCCGAAGAGAATGACATTTCCAAATACCCTGCTTCTTTTGGTCCCGAGAATAAGACTGATTCCTCCATGAGGAGAGTAAGACTGGATAATCAGAGCCCTTTTTATGTGGGGAAGGTCTTTGACCCTTTTAAAAAGCCTTTCAAATTCAAGCCTTAAGGACTCTTCTGAAAAAATGCCCTGGTATGGACTTTCTATAGCCTGATTGAGCTCTGATAAGGAAAACTGGGTTTCCAGGGAGAGAGAAAGGGGAAAACCAAGGTTGTGTGCTTTTTTTATCAGTTCTTTCTGGTTTGAGACAATTTCGTAGGCAGGGGTCATTATTCCATAAGCCTTCAGGATCTCCATAGTTTCTGAAAAACTAAGGACTAATCTTCCCTCTTCAAAGGCCCTTTCCATTACAAGGGATACCTTTTCTTTATCAGGCTTAAAATCCTCTAAAATTGTGCTTGGTGTCTCAAAGAGTAACTGAATGTTTTGCTCGTATTGATGCATATAGGTAAAACTCTTTATGGCTTCCTCAGGGGTATTATAAACAGGAAGGTCCGCCTCTGTAAGCATTTTTACGGCCTCTCTGACTCTATCGGCACCTACGAAACAAAGGAGAAGGGGCTTTTTCTTGGCTGAGGTTTTATAAGCTGAAAGAATGGATAAGGCAACATCCTTGGCAGATGGGGAAAATTGAGGGGCAAAGATAATCAGGACTCCATCCACCTCCTCGGCAGATAAAAGAACCTGTAGCACCTCCTTATACTTAACAGGATCAGCTGTTGAAAGGAGGTCAAGGGGATTTTGAATCAGTTTTTCTGGATCTCCCAGGATATTTTTTAATTTTTCCTGAGTGTTACTAGTAAATTCTGCCCTTTTTCCCTTGAATTGATAAAGGGTTTTGAGGGCTAAGTGTGTAAAACCTCCGGAATTAGTGACAATGGCAAGATGAGGCCCTTTGGGTCTTGTTTGTTTCCCGAGGTTTTCAGCCAGATGAAAAAGATCAGAGACCTCTTTTACCTCTAAAAGCCCTGCTCTTTTGAAGGCTGAAGAATAAAGGAGATCCTCTGTGATAAGTTCATCTAAGATACTAAAGCAGGCCTGCACCTCCTCACGAGGGCTCCCTCCTTTTAGAACAATGATGGGTTTAGACCTGGCAAAACCCCTTGCTGACCGCATGAACTTTCTTCCGCTTTCAAGGACCTCTAAATAAACCACAATAGCCTGGGTGCTGGGATCATATCCCAGATAGTCAAGCATATCCTCAAGGTCAACATCCACTTTTTCTCCTAAGGATACAAAGAAGCTAAAGCCCACATTTTTATCCACTGCCCAATCAAGGATACCGGAAGCTAAGGTGGCACTATCTGAAATAAAGCCTATATTTCCTTTCAGTAGGGTGCCCTCAAAGAGGCTGGCATTGAGATTAAGTTTGGGAACAATAAATCCCAGGGTGTTAGGTCCAAGGATCCTGATTTTGTTTTGATATGAATAAAGCTTAATTTTTTTTAGCAGGTTCTCGTAATCTTTAACACGGCTTTTAAAATCTGGATAATAAAGAGATACAGCCTTGATGCCCTTTCGTTTACATCTTTCAAGGTCCTCAAGCCATTTCTCAGGTGAGGTTGTAAATAGGGCTAAATCAAGCTCTCTGGGTATAGAAAAGATGTCGGGATAACTCTGTATTCCCCAGAGAAACTCTTCTTTCTCAGAGATTAAATAGATTGTTCCGTTAAATTTTCCAAAAATTAGATTTTTGAAAAGGGTTTCCCCAATAGTTGAGTTATCAGGGTCATAGAAAAGGGCAATTCTCTTGGGTTTAAAGAGGAAATCTAAGTGAAAGATAGACATTTTAGCTCTTAAAATAGGAAAATTTTTATAAAAGTCAAGGACTTTTTTTCCTTTTTTACCTGAGCTCCCTTGCTTAATAGAGAACTTTTTTAGCCAGAATTTTTTGATTTTTCTGGGTTCTGGTAGCCGCAAGCTTTAGCTTGCGTTAGATTTTTGGTTTTTAGTTTTAAAAAACCTTCGCAGGCTAAAGGTCTTTCGGCTACCTTAAAAAAACAATTTTGCAGAGAACTCTTATGTAGTAACTTGAAATTTTCAAAGAGTGCTTTAACCTTGAGGGTAATGCTTGAGGTAAACCTCCAGGAGATCCCCCAGAGCTCAGGAATATATCTTTTTAAAGGCCCTAAGGGAGAGGTCTTGTATGTTGGTAAGGCAAAGGATCTGAGAGCAAGGTTATCCAGCTATTTCAGAGGACATAACCTTTCTCCTAAGGTTTCTCGTCTCCTTGAGCAGGCCCAAAGTATAGAATATTTCCTTACTCAAACAGACAAAGAGGCCCTTTTACTTGAGGCGACTTTTATAAAGAAGCACAGGCCTAAATATAATGTGCTCCTCAAGGATGATAAAAATTACCCTTTGCTCAGGCTTTCTTTACAGGAGGAGTATCCTGCCCTTCAAATAGTCAGAAAGAGAAAAAAGGGTGATCAGGCCCTTTATTTTGGCCCTTTTACCTCGGCCCGTGGTCTAAGGGAGATCCTTAAGCTTCTTTCCAAGACCTTTCCTTTGAGAAAGTGCAGTCTTGCTGAGATGAGAAGAAGAAAAACCCCCTGCGTATACTTCCAGATCAAAAAGTGTTTAGCCCCCTGTGTGAGACCTGTCTCAAAAGAGGATTATCAGAGACTTGTAGAGGGTGTGGTTGAATTTTTTCAGGGTAGAGGAAATGAGCTCTTGGAGAGGTTAAAGAGGGAGATGGAGGCCTTAGCGGAAAATCTTGAGTTTGAGAGGGCCGCCTTTCTCAGGGACCGTATAAGTGACCTAAAGGAGATCCTGGAAAAACAGGCTGTAGTTTTAAGTCAACCCATAGACCTTGATCTCTGGGAGAGGATTTCTGAAGGAGACAGAGAATTTTTCATCGTTCTCTTTGTTCGTTACGGCTATCTTTACGGCTATCAGACCTTTCAGGTCAGAAAACCTCTAAACGGAGAGGAGGCCCTCCCCAAGGCCATGCTTCAGTTTTATATGGAGGGGAAAATCATCCCGGAAACGATTTATATCCCTGAGATATTTGAAGAGAAAGATGCCTACGAGAAGCTTTTGAGTGAACTTGTCTCAAGGGCTGTAAAAATAGAGGTTCTGCCCCAAAATAAGGAATATCAATACCTGAAAAAGGTAGCAAGAAGAAACCTTGAAATCTTTGTGCTTTCCGAAAAGAGAAGAGAAAAACCCTGGTATGCCGGGCTTTCCGAGGAGTTGAAGCGAGTCTTTCGTTTAACCGAAGAGCCCCAGAGTATAGAGGCCGTAGATTTATCTCAATATTACGGAAAGGCAAGGGTAGGGGCCATCGCTGCCTTTTATGAGGGAGAGCCGGATAAAGAGAGATACCGCTATTACAGGATCAAAGGAGAAGGTAGAGATGACTTTTCCATGCTTTATGAGGTTGTTTCAAGGCGCCTTAGAAGAGGTCTTGAGGAAAAGAATCTTCCCGACCTGCTTTTGATTGATGGAGGTAAGGGACACTTAGAGACAGCCCTTAAGGCGGCAGAGGATCTCCAGGTTAAAGATATTGCCATAAGAAGTATCGCTAAAAATGAAAGGAGAGAGCCGGAAAAAGTCTTTCTTCCGGGAAGAAAAAATCCTGTTTATCTACCCAGACATAAAGAGGTTTATCATCTGATTGGAAGAATAATGGCTGAGGCCCATCGCTTTGCTCAGAGCTTTGCAGAAAGGTCTTTAAAAAAGGAGAGTCTTATCTCCATACTGGAGAAAATACCAGGTATAGGCCCAAAGAGGAGGGAGGTTCTCCTTCAGACCTTTGGGAGCCTTGCTGAGATTAAAGAGGCCCCCCTGGAAAAAATAGCCAGCCTCAAGGGGTTCAACAGAAAGCTTGCTCAAAGGGTAAGGGATGCCCTGGAAGAGAAAGCTTAAATTATCCCTTTACGCAGGGTGCTTTTACTTTTGGAGAGGGCATCCTGATTCTTCGTCCACTTGGCAGTAAACTGCTTATAGCAGGCCTCTCCGCAAAAATGCCAGGGTTTGTTGACACAGCAAGTCTTTACAGAGAGAGGTTCTCCAGTTATGGTTTTCCCGCACCAGGAGCACTTAACCAGTCTTTTTCCTTTTTCCTTTACCCTTAGTGGCACCTTTGAGATCCCTCTCAATAATTTCTGCAAGTTTTTTACCGCTCATGAGCATTCCCCCAAAGATAGGGCCCATGCGTGGGAGTCCGTAAACAGCACACACCGCAATTCCCGTAACATAGAGTCCCTCGGCAACCTTTCCAGTATGTTCTACCACCAGTTTTTCTGAGACCTCACTCCAATTGGATTTTTCACCGGCCATTTCAATCCCAAGCTCGGGATTTTTTCTACCTGCAATGGCAATGAGCTCGGCATCATGCCCTGTAGCATCCACCAGGGCCTTGCAATGGGTATAGAGGGGATCCACATGAAGGCCTGAGAGCTGAATAGCTGTCCAGTGCCAGAGGACTCCTACAACTCTGGGGGGCTCATCTCTTACAATCACATCATCCACATTTACTCCGAGAAAGATCTTGGCCCCGGCATCAAGGGCTGAAGCTGCAAGTTTAGCTATAAGTTCGGCTGGGTCTATAGTAAAAAAGCCGTTCTCCATCTTTTTGGTTCTTATTTTAAAGTCTTCCACTATGGGAAGGGCCTCTTTTTGGACCACTATTTTGGGAATCATGTTTCCCCCACCACCAATACCTCCCCCAAAGGAAAGCCTTCTCTCATAAATGAGAACCTTGAACCCCTTCTCAGCCAGATATTTAGCTGCGGTTAACCCTGAAGGGCCAGCCCCTGCGATAAGAACATCCACATCGCTATATTCCTCAAGGTCTTTCATTCCCTCACGAATGATGGCTTGATTGATCTGAAGCTCCATAATGCACATCCCTCCTTAAAATTTTGATAGGCTCTTCAAGCTTTAACAACCTCTGATTTTTGTAATTTTCACAGGTCCCGGCTTTTTCCTGTTATCGTGTTCTTTGCAAATTAGCTTTTTTTCGGTAGCCGCAAGACCTTTAGCCTGCAAAAAAAATCAATAAAAATTAAAAAAAACACGCAACCTAAAGGTTGCGACTACCATAAACCTAAAAATAACCATAATTTTGAAAAGGTCTCTTAAATATTAATACCTCAAAAGAGTTTCTTTGAGAAGTAGTGAAAAAAATAACTTATCCTCGGCTTCCTGCAAAGGCCTCTTTAAATATTTCTCTGAAATGATATCCACTTGCTATTTGTGCAAGGATAAGAGAGAGGCTCTCCCTCTTCTTAAGGAGGGCTTTGAGAAAGATTTTCCAGAAGTATAATCTGTTTTCTTCAAGAAGTCCAAATTTAATGAGGATCTTTACCAGGCCAAGAAGATAACCATAATTAAACCTCAGGTAGTTTTTATCTATCCGGAAGTAATTTTTTATGGGAAAATTATCCAAAAAGGCCTCAATTCTCCTGTAATAAGCCTTGGAGTTATAAAGCTCCCGGATAACTCTTTTATATCCCTCAAGGAGGAGGTTATAGTCCATCTTGGGAATGATATTTGTAGAAAGATCAGTGTTATCGCCCTTAAAAAGGGGTTTAATGCGACCTTCAGCCTGAAGTCTTTGATAGAGTTTGGTTCCCGGAGGTGCATTGAGGAGTCCCACCATGGCAATAATTATCTTACTTTCCTGCACAAGTCTTATAAGCCTATCAAAGATATCAGGAGGGTCCTGATCAAAACCAAGGATAAATCCCCCCATTACCTCAAGTCCTGATTTTTGAATTTTCTGTATATTTTCCACAAGGTCTCTATTCAGGTTTTGTCTCTTCTTGGCCTCCTTGAGGCTTTCTTCACTCGGGGTTTCAATGCCAATAAAGACCGAATTGAAGCCAGCTTTTACCATAAGCTTTCTTAATTCTTCGTCATCAGCGAGATTGATTGAGACCTGGGTATAGAAGTAAAAGGGATATTTATGGGCCTCCTGCCACTTAATCAGAGCTGGGAGCAGATCTTCTTTGACCTTGGCCTTTCCCCCAATAAAGTTATCATCCACAAAAAATACCGAGCCCCTCCACCCTAAGTGGTATAAATTTTCAAGCTCCCTGAGCACCTGTTCGGTGGTTTTGGTGCGCACAGAATGTCCAAAGAGATTGGTGACATCACAGAATTCACAATTAAAGGGACAACCTCTGGAATACTGGATACACATGCTGGTATAGGGAGTAAAGTTGAGGAGGTGATAACTTGGAATAGGGCTTTGAGTAAGATCCGCATATTCTCCGTAAGCCCTGTATATCCTTTGGGGTGTCCCATTATCTAAGTCCTTTAAAAATCTGGGGAGGGTAATCTCAGCCTCATCCAAGATAAGATGATCCACTTTTTCCTCATAATCCCTCCAGAAGGAGGTAAAGAGAGGTCCTCCTGCCAGGATTTTTTTACCAAGGGCTTTAGCCTTTATAATCACCTCATCAGCCGAGTCCCTCTGCACAGACATGGCAGAGATGAGTATGAGATCTGCATCCTTTACGGCAGCCTCTGTTAGGGGCTCTACATTTAGATCCAGTATCCTTAATTGCCAGTTCCTTGGCAGGAGACTGGCCACAGTTAATAGACCCAGAGGAGGATGGGTTGCCCTTTTGTGGATAAGTTTTAAGGCGTGTCGAAAGCTCCAGAAGGTATCAGGGTAGGCTGGATAAATTAAAAGGGCCCTCAAGTTTTGATCCAATTCAGGCCTTTTCCCATTTTTTTAATTTATCCCTCAGGGTTTTTCTGTCAATACCGAGTTTCCTTGCGGCAAGGCTTCTGTTCCACTTGACCTGATCCAACACCTTTAAGATGTAGGCCCTTTCAACCTCTTCCAGTGGTAAGATCGTGCCAGCCTCAGGCAGGACCTCCTCTATAAGGGTCTTTTCCGTAGCATCCCTTTCCTCAATTTCATGATAGTCAAACCCTGCAAAATAAAGGTCCTTTGGGGTAATCTCGGTATTTTTGCTAAAGATTACCAATCTCTCTATCAGGTGTTTTAATTCTCTCACATTACCAGGCCAGTTATATTCAAAAAAGACCTTCATAACCTCAGGACTGAATTTCTTAAGAGGTCTCTGATGCTTATCACAATAAAATTTAATAAAGTAATCTGTAAGCAAGGGGATATCCTCTTTTCTCTCTCTGAGAGCTGGTAGATGAAAGTGCACCACATTCAGGCGATAGAAAAGATCCTCTCTAAAGCTCCCCTTTTTGACCTCTTCTTTAAGGTTTTTATTGGTGGCTGCAACAATCCTGACCCTGGCTTTAATAAGTTTCAAACTCCCCACTGGAGAAAACTCCTTTTCCTCAACAACCTTGAGTAATTTTGCCTGAAGGTCAAGGGGAATGTTTCCGATCTCATCCAGAAAGAGCATCCCCTCCTGGGCAAGTTCAATTTTGCCAATCTTGGAGGTATGCGCTCCGGTGAAGGCCCCCTTAACATGACCAAAGAGCTCGCTTTCAAAGAGAGTAGGGACAATACAGCTACAGTCCACACAGACAAAAGGTCCTGGATAGAGCTTATCAAATTCGTGAATTTTTCGGGCAAGTAATCCCTTACCTGTGCCAGATTCCCCGGTTATAAGAATGGTGGAGTCCGTCTGGGCGATAATCTTGGCCTTCTCTAAGATCTCTTTTATGGCCCTATTTTTTCCTATAAAGGGAACCTTTTCGTCTCTCTCTGTGAGACTCATTTTTAGATAGATGTTTTCCAAGGTGAGTCTCTTTTTCTCCAAGGCCTTTTCTAAGGAAAGCTTGGCCTCATAGATGGAGAAGGGCTTTTCAAGAAAATCAAAGGCCCCATTTTTGATAGCATTGACCGCTGTTTCAATGTTCCCATAGGCTGAGATTACGATGAACTGGGTATCTAAATTATTTTCCTGAAGTTCCTTCAGGATTTCCAGACCGTGCTCATCAGGAAGTTTCAGGTCCAAAAAGACCACATCGTATTCGTATTTTGAGAAGAGTTCCCGGGCTGTTTTTCCATCAGGGGCCAGATCTACCTCATACCCCTCTTTGGTAAAGAACTGAAAGAGACTCTCCCTTATGGAGATCTCATCATCCACTATTAAAAGCCTGGCTTTAAAGGACATCTTCTCTTAAGGCCTCCCTTGTCGCAAGAGGTAAATTTATCTGAAAAAGGGCCCCTCCCTGAGGATCATTCTTTACCTGAATGTTTCCTCCGTGTCTCTTAATGATGCTGTGGCAGATGGAAAGACCTAACCCTACTCCCTTCCCCTTCACCTTGGTTGTGAAAAAGGGGTCAAAGATATAGGGTAAAATATCCACAGGTATTCCCGGCCCTGTATCCTTAACCTTTATCTCTATTCTATCATCTCTTGCCTTAGATTCAACTCTGATTTCACCCTCTCCCTTCATAGCCTCCCCGGCATTACTAAAGAGATTTAAAAAGACCTGCTCCATCTGGGTGGGATTGGCATAAAAGAGAGGGAGCTTGGGGTCTAAGGAAAAGCTAAATCTTATCCTTTTAAAGACCTGATAATCCGCAATGAGGTCGTAAATCCTTAAAATGAGCTCATTCAGATTCACCCATTCCTTTTTGCCCCTCTCGGGCATTCCAAAATCAAGGAGGGCCCTGGCAATAATTCTGCATCTTGTGGTAAGGGCAATAACCTTGTCTATAAGTTCCTGGAGGCGTGAATTTTGAGGGAATTCCTCCTTGATCATATTAGCGTAGAGGAGAATACCCCCCAAGGGGTTGTTGAGTTCGTGAGAGATTTCACCGGCAAGTTTTCCCAGACTGGCCAGCCTTTCAGTATGAAACCACTGGGGGAATCTCAGCCAGGCCCTCTCCTCAATGAAAAGGTGAAGACTCCTCTTATGACTGATTGGGAGATTCAGGCAATAATAAGGGGTGGCCATAAACTGGAAGGAAACTAGGCCAGCTTCGTCAAAAAAGGGACCAAAGAGGCTCTCAAGGGTCGTCTCCCTGATCTGGACCTTTAAACTTGGAAAAGCCTTTTTAAAGGCGGAATTAAAATATAAGACCCTGTGACCTGACCCCTTGCCCGGTTTTTCAGCGATGACTAAGGGATAGGGAAAATCTTCCCAGTTTTTATCCTGGATCCTTGCCATGGCTCCTCATAAGGCTATCAAGAAAAAGACGGATCTCCTCCTTCATAAAGGCACTGGACATAAAGACAACCAGGGTTTTTCCCTCAGGATTCAAAAGCTCATATCCCAAACATCCATTTTCCAGAATAAAGGCCCTTTTCCCGAGCCCTTCAAGTTCCCTTTTAAGGTAGGAAAGATCAATTCTCTCTTGGGGAGGAATTTTCTCAAGACCTGGTGGAACCTTGATTCCGATAAGATCAGCAAGCCCCAAGGACTTGACATATTCCTCCTGGAAGACTTTTCTTTTGCTGGAATTGGTGCGGGGTTCAAAGAAAAGGATAGTCCTTTCTGGCTTAAAGGCTTTTTTGAGCTCTTCAAGGGTGAGAGCGAGGGCTGTAGGGTGATGGGCAAAGTCATCTATCACTAAGAGGTCTTCACTGGCATAGAGGATGTCCTGACGCCTGACAACCCCCTTAAAGTCCCTGAAGACATCTAAGATTTCGGCCCTTTCAAATCCAAGGGCCTCAAGAAGGGCAAGGGTAGAGAGCGCATTTAAGAGATTGTATTTTCCAGGGATGGAAAGCTCTATTTCAAAGATCTCTCCAGAGGATGTCCTGACCTTACCTTTATTCTGAAAGGTCTTTCCATTAAAAAAACAATCTGACTCTAAAAGCCTGAAGTGAGCCCCTTTGTGCATGCCATAGGTTATAGCCTTACAGTAGGGTTCAAGGGTCTTTACAATCTCCTCTAAGGTTGGGTCGTCCCTGTTAAAAATTAGAATCCCCTCTTGAGGTAAAAGTTTGAGTAGTTTTTCAAAAACCTCTTTGAGGCTTGAAAGATCAGGATATACATCCGCATGGTCATATTCAAGGCTTGTAAGGATTAATCCAAAGGGTCTGTAATGTAAAAATTTGGGGTTTGGGTCAAAAAAGGCTGAGGGATATTCATCCCCCTCAAGAACCATGAATTCACCCTTTCCAGTGGCAAAGTTTTTTCCGGTGTTCTTCAGTATTCCTCCCACGAGAAAGGAGGGATCTTGAGCGAGTCTGGTTAAGGAAAAACTCAATAAAGCAGAGGTTGTAGTTTTGCCGTGGGTCCCTGCGACAACAAGGGCCTTTTTTTCAGGAAGAAGGTATTTTTCAATAAACTCAGGGAATGAGAGGATGGGGAGCCCTAAGGCTTTTGCCTTTTCCACCTCAAGGTGGGTGGCCCTAACGGCATTACCAACCACCACAAGATCGGGTGTAAACTCAGACAGATTCTCCTCAGAGGGCTTTAAGACCTTAATCCCCAGTTCTTCCAGTATAAGAGAGCTTGGGGGATATAGAGGATTTTCCTCTGAGCCGGAGACCTCAAATCCCAGCCCCTTAGCAAGGCCTGCAACTGCAGACATTCCAATTCCGCCGATGCCAATGAAATAGATCCTCATTTTATCACCTCAAGATTATTCCAGAGAAATTTTACCACCTGATTGTGTAAAAGACTACCTCTATCCGTCAGCCAGAGCCTCTCTTTATCTCTGTAAATATATCTCTTGGAGTGAAGATAGTTTATTACCTCTTCCCTTATTTTATATCCACCCTTTTCAAGCCTTGAGATTTCTATTCCCTTTGTCAGTCTAAGTCCCATAAAGATGTATTCCTTGACAAGCGCTTTTTCACTTAAGGTTTCCATAACCCTACTTGGGAGGCTCTTCTTTTCAAGGAGGTCCCTGAAATAGCTTCGTAGATCCTCGGTGTTCTTTAGTCTTTCATTCCCAATTCTTGAAACTGCTCCTGCTCCAAAACCGAGATAGGGTTTTACCTCCCAGTAGAGGAGGTTATGTCTGCATTCAAAGGTGGACTTGGCATAGTTTGAGATCTCGTACTGGATAAAATCTGAGGCAGAGAGGGCCTTCTTCAGGGTTTTTTTGAGATCAAGAAGTCTATCTTCCCTCAAAAAGGGAGGCCTTTCTCCAAAGAAGTGATAAAAGGGTGTTCCGGGATAGATGGTTAATTCATAAAAGGAAAGGTGCTTTATATCAAGGGATCGGGCAAGCTCTATGTCCCTTTGAAGAAGGGTTTTGCCCTGTCCCTTCCAGCCATAAATGAAGTCAAGGGAGATATTTTCAAACCCCGCCTTTAAGGAGGCCTCAATGGCCATTAAGGCCTCTTTGGGGGAATGTCTTCTTCCCAAGAAGGAAAGTCCGCCGGGATGAAAGGTCTGGACCCCGAGGCTTATACGATTGAATCCCACCTCTCTGAAGGCCTTTGCCTTTTCAAGGGTAAGGCCCTCAGGATTTGCCTCAAGGGTCAACTCCACAGGCTCAAAGAAAAAGAACTTCTCAAGCATCCGGAGGACCCCTTCAAAAAACCTCGGTGAAAAAAGGGTCGGACTTCCTCCCCCGGCATACAAGGTAATTATCTTGAGCTCTTCTCCTGAGAGGGCCTTAGTTAAATTTTCAGCCTTAAGCCTTATCTCTTCAGATAGGGCCTTCAGATAAAGGTCTTCATCCGGCCTTTCTGTGACAGAAAAAAAATCACAATAAGGGCACTTGCTTTTACAAAAGGGAATATGCAGATAACAGCCCACTTCCATTTGATTTTAAAGAGTTCCTTGCAAATTTGTTTTTTGTGGTAGCCGCAAGACCTATAGCCTGCGCAGGTTTTCAAAATAAAAAATCAAAAAAATCTCAGGCATCCTCCGGGCCACGGCTACCAGAAATCTAAAAACAACCATAATTTTGCAATGGTCTCATTTTAAAGATAATCAACATTTAAT
>CAYTDX010000028.1:0-15972 GCA_964436655.1 uncultured Caldimicrobium sp. | reverse complement strand
GCGGCTACCACAAATCCAAAAATCAAGAGTCATAGATTAGGTAGCCACGGGCTTTAGATCCCGTAGGTTTTTGCAGTATGATAAAGATTTTTGTCTAAAAAGAGAGGGAACTTATGCAGGGTCTCAGGGAAGTAGAAACTAAAGGGGCCTTCGCACACTATGGGGAGAGGCAGGACTCCTGGCATTTAAAGGATTTAACCGGGTATCAAAAATTTGACACCTGTCAAAAAAGTTATATAATTTCTGCTATGAGCTACCTCCTTGAAACCAAAAATCCCCAGATGCAGGAAGTCCTCCAGGTTCTAAAAAAGGTAGCTCCCTCCTCCAGCACAGTCTTACTTCTGGGAGAGTCCGGAACAGGAAAGGAGGTCCTTGCCAGATATCTACATTACCTGAGCGGTAGAAAAGGGGCCTTTGTAGCCATAAACTGTGCGGCTATTCCTGAAGAGCTTTTGGAGGCCGAGCTTTTTGGTTTTGAAAAAGGGGCCTTTACCGGAGCTTTAAAGGCCAAACCAGGCAAATTTGAACTCGCCCAGGGAGGGACCCTCTTTTTAGACGAAATTGGGGACATGCCTCTTAAACTTCAGGCCAAGGTCTTACGGGCCATTCAAGATAAGGAAATTGAGAGACTGGGAGGAGAAACCCCTATCAAGGTCAATACCAGAATTGTGGCTGCAACCAATCAGAACCTTGAAGACCTCGTTAAAGAAGGAAGATTCAGGGAAGACCTGTATTTCAGGCTCAATGTAATTCCCTTAGTAATCCCTCCCCTCAGAGAAAGAAAGGAGGATATTCCCCTCCTCGGTGAATTTCTGCTGAAAAAGATCTGTGAAAGAGAAGGGATTCCAGAAAAGAAGTTTTCAGGAGAGGTCTTAAAAAGACTGATCCATTATACCTGGCCAGGCAATGTAAGGGAATTTGAAAACCTGCTTGAAAGGATGATTATCCTCTCTGAAGGAGAGCTCTTAACTTTAGAGGACCTACCGCCCCACATCCGAGACATAAATAATCACAGAGAATCTGCTGAAATAAAGGAAGAGGTAATTATTGAGGACAGAAGCTTTTTTAGCCGTAAGGTCTTTGAGCTTCCCGATCTTGATAAAGCAGAGCTCTCTCTGAATGAACTCTTAAAGGAGATAGAACTCTATTATCTCAAGCGGGCCCTTGAGCTCTCATCCGGGGTAAAAAGCCAGGCTGCAAGACTCCTTGGACTAAACCGGACAACCTTTGTGGAAAAACTGAAGAAATACAAATTGGCATAAAATTTGTTACCATTAATTTGATGAGATCAAGGTCTTTCCTGATAATCCTGTGGGGGCTTCTGTTTTTAATCATCACCCTTGACTTTTTATTCGGGCAAACCAAAAAAGAGGGCATCCTGCAAAGATTTTTGACCAATGCCACACCTTTAACTGCAGGGACAGATAAAGTATTAAAGGAGATGGAATCTGCTTACAGGCTCAAGGATTATCCAAAGGTCCTCCAGCTTCTGGGCAAGCTTCCTCCCTCCTTAGAGCTATCTCCTGAGGAATTTTTAATGGTTGCTGAGAGTTTTTACCAGACAGGAGAGCCTGATAAGGCCTCAGATTTTGCCAAGAGGGCTATCAGCTTAAGAAGGGGAACAGAGCTTTCCTGTCAGGCTGAACTCTTATCCATAAAGAGCCTCTTTTTAATGGGTAGAGAAAAGGAGGCCCTGCGAGCCTTAGAGGAGCTTGAAAAGGGCTTTTGCTCAGAACTTAAGGGAGATAAAATCAAGATCTTAAAGAGTCTTTTATCCCAGAAGTGGAATATGGAAATAGATAATAAGCTCCTTCTGTCAGAGCTTGAGGAACTGCTCTTTGCAAGATTTAACTACCTTATAAAAAAGGGTGATCTCAAGGGAGCCGAGCAGTCTGCCTTGGATTATCTGAATCTTACAGGAGACTACCAGAAGGGTAAAAATCTCTTTTTCCCCTTGGCAGAGGCCTACCTTAAAAAAGGCGAGATCCCAAGGGCCAAAAAATACTATCAACTTATCATAACTGAATGGGATCCTACTAAGGAATCCTTTTTCTCCAAATTTAGACTCTATCAAATTGCTTACGAATCCACAAGAATCAAGGAATTGTTACCACCCAAGACTATAGAGGACCTTATGATGTATATAACCCAGATAAAGACCAAATATCCCCAGGATAAAATTGCCGAAGAGGCCTCCCTTTTGGAGATTGAGATCCTTTTCAACCAGAAGGACTGGGTGCGGACAAGAAAAAGTGCCACGGAATTTATAGAGAGATATCCTGAAAACCCTAAGCTTCCTAAGGTCTATGACTATTACTGCCAGGCCTCAATCGCCCTTGTTCCAGTCAACTTCCTTCAAGGAAAGGTCGGTGACCTGCAAAGAATCGCTAAGGATGAAAGGGATCTTTTAGTGAAGACTGGCTGTGGGGTCTTTTATTATAACTTAGGAAAGGAATTCTATAGATACAATATCTATACCCTAAGCAGTTATTACCTCCTTTCAGCGGAAAATTTACCACTTCCCCAGGAGATTGTTCCAGATTATTACTTGAAATTGGCCTTTTTAGCCGAAATCCAGGGAGAGGTTGAGGTATCCGATACCCTTTTTACCTATCTCCAGAAAAACTTTGCCCAAGGGGTTAAGGATCAGCCAGAATACCTGTTTTTAAAGACCAAAAAGTCCCTTTCTAAAGACCTCAATTCTGGAGTCACCCTTCTCAGACAGACCCTCAGGGCATCTTTACCCCCGGTCTATAAACAGGAACTGATCTTTCAAGCCCTGAGCAGGGCTATAAGGGAAAAAAAGTTTGCCTTAGCCTATGAGCTTATTCAAATTCCTGACTATGACGCCAAGGAGAAAGATTACCTCTGGATCCTATCGGAAACCTTCACTAAGGACCCCAAACTCTTTGAGGTGATTCTGAGGGATGCCAAAAAGAAATTTCCTCAGAGCTCAGGTATCCTCTGGCTTGAGGCCTATCATCTTGAAAGAAAAGGGGAACTGAAGAGGACTACTCAGGTTTGGGGGAATCTCACCCAGGGTGAAGGGCTGCCAAACAGATTAGCCCGGCAGTATGAAAGGATCCGCAAACTTACTGAAAGGGCCCAGAAACTCGTCTATTGATATGCAGGGTAAGATCGGCGTAGTAGGCTCATCCATAGAGCTAAAACTTCTTAAAGAGGCCTTGGAAGAGAGAGGTCTTGAGATTGTCTACTTGAAAAAGGAAGGGTTTTCTTTGAATACATTACCTGAAGAGCTATCTCTTTTGATCTATGAATTAGACCGGGAGGAAAGGCAAAATCCCTCTTCTCTGGACAATCTATTAAGAAGAAAAGATTTACTGTTTTTCCTCGTTACAGAGGAAATCTCCTTAGAGGGGGCCATAGAGCTTATACGAAAGGGAGCAAGGGATGTTAAACTTTTAAGCACCCCCCTTGAACTCCTGGAAAGATCTGTCCTTTACCTGCTTGAGGAGAAAAAAATCTTGAGCTCAGAAGACCTTTTTTTGACTCAGGATCCAAGATTATTAAAGATCCTTGGGGCCTTAGAGGAAGTTGCCAGAACCAAGGTGCCGGTTTTACTGACCGGAGAATCTGGAACGGGAAAGGAACTCTTAGCCAGATACATCCATACCAAAAGTCCCCGTAAGGACGGACCTTTCATTGCCATTAACTGCGCCGCCCTCCCTGAGACCCTTCTTGAATCTGAGCTTTTCGGTTTTGAAAAGGGTGCCTTTTCAGGGGCAAATTACAAAAAAAAGGGCAAAATTGAGCTGGCTGAAGGAGGGACCCTGCTCTTGGATGAGATTACCGAGATGGGGCTTAATCTTCAGAGTAAGCTCTTGAGGGTCTTACAGGAAGGAGAGGTTGATAGGTTGGGAGGATACCATCCCATCAAGGTTGACTTTAGATTGATCGCAACCACCAACCGGGATATAGAAAGGGAGGTACAGGAGGGAAGATTCAGGGCTGATCTCTTTTACCGAATAAATGTTATTACCGTTAAGGTCCCCCCTCTCCGGGAAAGAAGAGGAGATGTCAAACTTTTGGCAAAATACTATCTGGAAAAATTTTCCCTGTACTATCAGAAAAAATTTAAGGGTTTCACCCCTCAGGCTGAGCGCTTCTTAGAGACCTATCCCTTTCCAGGTAATGTCAGAGAACTCAGGAACATGCTGGAAAGGGCCGTTATAACCTGCTTTGATGAAGCCATAGATGTCAAACATTTGACAGACCCCTTTCAGGAAGACCCACTCCAAAGGGAAGCGATTCAACCCTTAGAGGCATCCCCTACCCCATCGGATTTTGGCACAAATTTTGATAATTTTTTAGAGGGGATCAAACCCTTAGATGAGGTTGAGAGGGAGACCATAATGAAGGCCTTAAGGCTTACGAAGGGACACAAATCAAAGGCAGCTGAGCTCTTGGGTATCACCGTTAGGACCCTGCGGAACAAACTGAAAGAATATGAAGAAAGAGGACTTCTTCCTGAGGGAGGTTTCTAATGTGGGGAAATTTCCAGAGGCTTTTAGATACTGTCAAGCTTTCGCTAAGGCTCAGAACAGAAAGGCATCAGCTCATCTCTTCCAATCTTGCCAATGTGGACACCCCTGGTTATCGCCGAAAGGACCTGCCCTTTGAGAAGATTATGCAGAGTTATCTCACTCAGGAGAGGGCCTTAAAGACAACCCATCCTAAACACTTTAAGATGAGGGAAAGGTCTCTGGAGGAACTGATAAAAACCTATCAGCCAGAGACCCTTGGGACACCAAATAATGTGAGCTTAGAAGAGGAAATGGCAAGCTTAACAGAGAACCAACTTCTTTATGAAAGCACCCTGCAGTCTCTTTCCAAGGAGCTTGAGCGTTTGAAGGAGATTATAACCGAGGGAGGTAGATAGGTATGAATCTGCTAAAGGCCGGAAAGATTGCCCAGAGTGGCCTTCTGGCTCAGAGAGTAAGGCTTAATGTTACGGCAAGTAATCTTGCCAATGCTCAGGTTACGAGAACCTTAGAGGGAGGCCCCTATAAGGCCAAAAATGTGGTCCTCCAGGCAGTACCCCTTTCTCAGGATGAACCTGTCCTTCAACAGGTGAGGGTGAAGGCCATCCAGGATGATCCCTCTCCCTTCAGGGAGGTCTATGATCCAGGACATCCTGATGCCGATGAAAGGGGAATTGTAAGGTATCCCAATGTGGATGTGATTACGGAGATGGTGGAACTGCTGTCAGCCAGTCGGGCCTATGAGGCAAACCTGGCTGTCCTTTCCACCACAAAGAGCATGTTTTTGAGGACCCTTGAACTATTAAAATAATGTCAGAATCCATTGAGGAGGGAAGAAAATGAAAATTCAGGGCCTTCAGGGAAAGATCAGTCTCTATCAGGAGACCCAGAAAAAGACCTCTCCTGACTTTCAAAGGATACTCCTTGATAATCTCAAAGAGGTTGATCAGAAGGAAAAGACTGCTCAGGAGGCTATTATGGCCCTTGCCAGAGGAGAAGACATTGATCCCGCGGAGGTGGCCCAGAGGATCTCTTCAGCGGATGCCAGTATGAAACTTCTCCTCAGGGTCAGAAACAAGGTTTTAGAGGCCTATCAGGAGATTATGAGAATGCAGATCTAAGGAGGTAAAAGACCATGCCCCCCTTTGATCCCAGAGGACTTTTTTTACAGCTCAAAGAAACCTGGGGAAGGTTATCCCTGAAACAAAGGGGTATCCTTGTTGGAGGAATTCTGGGGGTAGCCTTTGCGATAACCCTTCTTGTCTGGTATCTGGGAAGGCCCTCTTATGCCCTGCTTTATAGAGGTCTGGATGAAGCCACCTCTGGTCAGGTAGTCCAGTATCTCAAAGAGCAAAAGATTCCCTACAGAGTAGAAAAGGATGGAAGTATCTATGTGCCAGAGGAGAAGGTGCCTGAGGTGAGAATGGAGGTAGCCAGTAAAGGCCTGCTTGGAGGCACAGGGCCTGGCTTTGAACTCTTTGATAAGGAGAAACTCGGGCTTACTGAATTTCAGGAAAAGGTTAATTATCAGCGGGCCCTTGAAGGAGAACTTGCCAGAACCATTCTGGGAATTAAAGGGGTTAAATCCGCAAGGGTCCATCTGGCCTTACCCAAGGAGAGTCTCTTTATTGAGGAAGAGAGACCACCAAAGGCCTCAGTCCTCCTTGAACTAAAACCCGGTTTTTCCTTAACCCCTGAGCAGGTGAGGGGGATCGTCAACTTAGTTAGTGGAGCCGTCTCCAAGCTTGAACCCAAGAATGTTACAGTTATTGATGCCCTAACGGGTAAAAAACTCTATGCCTATGAGGGTGAAGAGGGGGCTGTCACAACTACCCAGCTTGCTTACAAGAAAAAGGTTGAAGAAAATCTAAAGAACAAGGTTGAAGAACTCCTGGGATCAGCTCTGGGTTATGGAAAGGCCTTAGCCCAGGTAACGGTTGATCTCTCCTTTGACAAAGAGAGCCTGGTAGAGGAGACCTATGATCCTGAGGGATCTGCTGTTGTCTCGGAGGACCTGGAAGAGGAATCCAAACAGACCAAAAACCCCCAGGAGGAGGGAGTTGCTGGAGCCAAAGGTACCCTTACCCAAAAGTTTGAGGCAACCACACCCCAGGCCCAGGGGGAGAGCTACAACAAAAAAAGGGTGGTCAGAAATTTTGAGGTCAGCAAAAAGGTCAGAAACCTTGAAATTTCTCCAGGTAGTATTAAAAAAATTAGTGTAGCCGTTGTGGTTGACAAAAGGGTTCTCTCGGAAAATGAGACCGCTAAACTTGAGTGGATTGACAACTTAGTCAAAGGGGCCATAGGGTATAATCCAGAGAGGGGAGATGAGGTCAAGATTGAGGCCAAGGCCTTTGTTGAGCCTCCAATAAAAAAGCCCGGACTAATGGACTATTTTGCTCAGGCCTATAAGCCTTTAGCCATCCTATTTCTTCTGATACTCTTATACTTTTTAGTGGTACGACCCCTCCTTAAGAGTCTAAAACCCGCAGCCCCTGCACCTGAAGCCGTCCCTGAGGTCCCAGGAATTGCAAGACCTGAAGAGGAGGTTGAGGAAGAGCTTATGCCCAGGGAAATTGCTATCGGAATTATCAGAAGTCAACCTGAAAGAGCGGCTGCCTTAGTCAAGAAGTGGTTATTAGAAGAAACCCTGGAGGAGCGTAAAAAAGCCCTGGCTGAGGCCAAATAAGCTATGACCAAGCTTGACCCTGAAAAATTATCCGGGCCCCAAAAGGCCGCTATTTTTCTTATGTTAATGGGAGAGGATTTTACCTCTCAGGTTTACAAGAGTCTTGATGAAGAAGACATCAAGCGTATTGGCATTGAGATGGCAAAGATTGAATACATACCAACAGAGGTCGCCAAAAAGGTCCTTGAAGAGGCCAATATTGAGGCCAAGGACCTGCTTACTAATATTAATCTTTCACCAGATGAATTTCTTAAAAAGAGTCTCCTTGAGGCCTACGGGGAAAAAGGAAAGCTCCTCTATGAGGAGATAAAAAAAGAGGTGGGGCCAGAGACCTTTAAAAAGTTAAAAAAACTGGATCCCAAGACCATATCAAACTTTCTTGCCAATGAACACCCTCAGACAGTTGCCATTATCCTTGTGCACCTTGAACCAGAACTCTCCGGGCAGGTCCTCCAGCTCCTCCCGGAAAAGATCCGCAGTGAGGTTTTACTGAGAATTGCCCTCTTAGACAAGGTGGACCCTGAGATTGTCAAGGAAATCAGCGATGCCTTAGAAGAGGAGCTCAAGGCTGTGGGCGGGGCTCTTGGCAAAAAGATTGGAGGGGCTGAAAAGGCGGCAGAGGTCCTTTCTCATGCCGGAAGAGAGCTTGAAGAAGAGCTTCTCACAGAGATTGAGGACGAAAATCCTGCCCTGGCTGAAGAGATCAGAAAATTCCTCTTCACCTTTGAGGACTTTCTCAAGGTGGATGACTTTGCTATTCAGACCCTGTTGAGGGAGATCTCAACTGATGACTTAAAACTTGCCCTGAAGGGTGCCTCAGAGGAGATCAAGGAAAAATTCTTCAGGAACATGAGTAAGAGGGCAGCTGATCTCATGAAAGAGGAGCTTGAAATGATGGGGCCTGTTAGAATCACCGAGGTGGAAAAGGCCCAAATGAACATCATAAGGGTAGCCAAAAAACTCGAGCAGGAAGGAAAGATAGTCCTTTCCAAGGGAGAAGAGGAATTTGTCTAAGATCATCAAGGCTGAAAGACTCTCAAAACTTGACTTTATTCTGCCAAAGCCAGACTTAGCTGAAGAGGATAACTTTTGCCCCCTTTTATCCCCTCCTGAAGAGGACTACCCTCAGGATCCCCCAGAGGAGAAACTATTTAACCAGGCCCGAGAAGAGGGATTTAAAAGGGGATATGAGGAGGGCCTTAAAAAGGGAAAAGAAGAGGGATTTAAAACCGGCCTTGCAGAGGGGCTGAAGGAGGCTGAAAAAAAACTTCAGGAAGAGGTAGAGAGGCTTCATAAGAAACATGAGGAAGAAAGGGTCAAGGAAAAGGAGAGATTCTTTCAGCTTATAGAGAGGATGGAAAAGGAATTTGATGGGACCATCCTGGAGTTTGATAGAGAAATCCTCAAACTTGCCCTGGACATGGCTCAGAAACTCGTCCTCAAGACCATAAAGGAAGACCAGGAGCTCCTGTTAAGGATCCTAAGAGAGGCCCTTAGGTTTATTGCCGAGGGATCAGAGGTCTGGGTAAAGATTAATCCTGAGGATCTTGAGTTCCTCAGAGGAAGGATTTCAGAGCTACCCAAAGGCTACAAAATAAACTTTGTCCCTGAGGAGGGGATCTCTAAAGGAGGAGTGTTTATAGAGAGCAAAATGGGGGTGATTGATGCCACCTTTGAGAAGAGGTGGCAAAAGCTTCTTGAGGCCATAGAGAATGAAGATAAAACCCATAGAGAGGATAGTTCGTAGACTTGAAGGGGTCTTTCCCTTTGAGGTTTACGGCTTCATCACCAAGGTTCAGGGACTGACCTTAGAGAGTTCTGGGCCCCTTCTGAAGGTAGGGGACCTCTGCAGGGTTGTAGGCAGGGAGGTTGAGACCTTAGCGGAGGTAGTGGGTCTTAACAATGAAAGACTCATACTCACAGCCCTCAGGGATCTAAGGGGCCTTGAGGTCGGAGCCAAGGTTATTCCCCTGGGAGTCTCTGATGCCCCTGTGGGTGAATCCTACAGGGGAAGGGTGGTCAATGCCTTAGGAGAGCCCTTAGATGAGAGAGAGGCCCCCATACCTGAGGACTTTTATCCCCTTTACGGCGATCCCCTGCGCCCCTTAGAAAGAGAGAGGATTTCGCAGATCCTGGATGTGGGTGTCAAGGCCATAAATAGCCTTTTAACCATTGGTGCCGGGCAAAGGGTGGCCATCATGGCTGGATCAGGGGTGGGGAAAAGCACCCTCCTCGGTATGATAGCCCGCTACACCAAGGTTGATATCAATGTGATTGCCCTGATCGGGGAGAGGGGAAGAGAGGTAAGGGAATTCATAGAAAGGGACCTGGGAGAGGAGGGTCTGAAAAGGTCTGTGGTGGTAGTATCCACCTCGGATGAAAGCCCGGCCCTTCGCATAAGAGCAGCCTACTACGCAACGGCCCTTTCTGAATACTTCAGAGACCGAGGACTAAAGGTCCTGCTTCTCATGGACTCCCTTACCCGCTTCTGCATGGCTGGAAGGGAGATTGGTCTTGCAAGTGGAGAACCTCCCACAGCCCGGGGATATACCCCCTCTGTCTTTGCAACCCTTCCCAGACTCCTTGAAAGGATTGGCCCAAAGGTTCAAGGGGGGTCTATAACTGGCATATACACCGTCCTTGTTGAAGGGGATGATATGAACGATCCCATAGCGGATGCCGTAAGAAGTATCGTTGACGGACACATCGTGCTGAGTAGAGAACTCACCCAGGAAGGTCAATATCCGCCTATTGATGTCTTAGCCAGTATCTCAAGGGTGATGAAGGATATAGTCTCTGAGGAACAGGTAAGGCTTGCTCAGGAGGTCATAAGAGTGCTTGCCACCTACCGCAGGGCAGAGGACCTGATTAACATCGGGGCCTATGTGAAAGGTTCCAATCCTGAGATAGATAGGGCCTTAGAGCTTTATCCTAAGATCAGGGAGTTTCTCAGACAGAGGATTGAAGAGGGGTTCACCTATGACCAGTCCCTTGAACTTTTAAGGCAGGCTATAGGAGCCTGAGATGAGTAGGAAACTCAAGATCCTTAGACTTCTCTCATGGTATAAAGGCCTTCAGGAGGAACAGTGCAAGGTCAGGGTCTATAATGCCCGGGTGAATCTTCAAAAATTAATTGAGGAAAAAGAGGTCCTTGAAGAGGAGTATGAGGAGTCTTATAAACATCTCAAAGAAAAGAGGACCTTTAGCGGTGAGGAACTGAAAAACTGGGGTCATTATCTGGGAAGACTTATGGAATTTCGGGAAATTGCCGATAAAAAAGTAGAGATGCAGAAAGGTATTCTGAGCGAGCTAAAGGAGGAGCTTCAGAAAAGGCATCAGGAAAAAAGGCTTATGGAAAGGCTTACCCAGAAGACCCAACTCCAGCTAAGCCTTGAGGCCCTGAAGAGAGAATGGAAAGAGCTGGATGACCTGATTATAATACGCAGAGGTAGGAGCCTTGATTAAGGGAAGGACCCTTTTTAGAGTGCTTGTGGCAATCTTTCTGGTTAAGTTTTCCTTAGGGCTCCTTTATTTTTTTTCGGAACTTCCTTCTCTTTCAGCCAAGGAGGCCCAAAGCACCTACACCTGTCCCCCAGAGATCTCGGCGTCCCTTTACTTGGAGATGGAAAAGGTCCTGCAAAAAGAGAGGGCCTTAGAGAGTAAAGAGAGGGAGCTTAAGCTTCTTGAAAAACGCATTGAAGAGCAGATGAATGCCCTGAATCAACTTTCCTCGGAGGTTGAGGAAAAACTGAATAAGATTTCTGCCATCCAGGATGAAAGGGTAAAACTGCTTGTTAAGGCCTATTCTGAGATGAGGCCAGCCAAGGCCGCCCAGCTTCTAATCAATATGGATAAGGAAATGGCAGTTAAGATCCTAAGTCAGCTTAAGAGCAATCAGGTAGCCAGTATATTGAGTGCCATGCCCCCTGAAAAGGCAGCTACTCTGGCTGAGGCCCTTTCAGGGTATCCTGCGAAAGAATATTAGTTCTCTCCAAGAGCCTGCCCAGAAAAAGTCCCAATTCAAAGAGGGCATAAAGGGGTAGAGCCAACAAACTCATATTGATGGCATCTGGTGTGGGAGTAATAACCGCTGCCAATACCACAATAAAAAAAAAGATCTCCTTGCGATACCTTACCACCTTTTTGGGCCTTAAAATCCTGAGCAGGGTAAGAAGAGAGAGAATTAAAGGAAGCTCAAAGATAAATCCAAAGGCAAGGAGAAAAAAACTGAAAAAGTTAACAAAGTGAGAAAGGGCTATGGATGGCTCAAGGGACTGGGTTTTAAAGGAGATCAAGAATTTTATACCATAGGGCAGGGTAATAAAGTAGGCAAAAAGGACCCCTCCATAGAAAAAAAGGAGTCCCAGGAGGTAAAAAAGGGCCCAAAATCTCTTTTTCAGGGTGAGAAGGGAGCCAAAGATAGAGAGCAACCCTAAATAAAGCACGGGAAAAAGTAGGATTATAAAGAGGGTAAAGGAGAATTTCAAAAGCGAAACTATGGGCTCGGCAAGGGTAAAGAAGACAAATCTTTGATGATACTTTTCTTCAAGGTAGGCCAGGATGTCCGGGGCATACCAGAATATAACGAGATAAAGGAGGGCTGACAGAGGGAGTATAAAGAGCCCCCTTTTTTTAAAAAAGGAGAGAAGGAGCCTCAGGGCTTTAACTAAAGAAGCGCGATCCATAGAATGGATTAAAGGACATTTTCTTTAACGAAGGTCACAGCATTTTCAAAGATAGCCAGGCCCTGGGCTTCAGGTTCAGAGAATCTTGTCCAGCTTGGGTGATTGGTAAAGTGATTGAAGGCCTCTGGATGGGGCATAAGGCCAAAGATCCTGCCGGTTGGATCCGAAAGACCTGCCACAGCCTCTATGGAGCCATTAGGATTATAGGGATACTCCTGAGTGGGCTCCTTTGTTAAAGGATGGATGTACTGCAGGGCAATCTGGCCCTTTTTTTTGAGGTCCTCAAGGAGGGACAGGTTTTCCGGAATAAACTTCCCCTCTCCGTGCCTTACGGGAAGATAAAGCTCCGAAAGCCCCTTTAAAAAAACACAGGGGGTTTGAGGAGGGACCCTCAAATGCACCCATCTATCCTCAAACTTGGCGGAATCATTGTGAGTGAGGGTGCACCTTCTCTGACCCAAAAGGTCTCCACCTGGTAGCAATCCCATTTTTACCAGGAGTTGAAAGCCGTTACAGATTCCAAGGATGAGACCACCCTTAGAGAGAAAGTGCAGGAGTTCATCCCAGAGGGACCTTTGCCCTCTAATTTTGAGATATCTAAAGCGATGGGCACAGGCCTGAGCAGAGCCAAGGTGGTCTCCATCCAGAAAGCCCCCGGGGAAACAGAGAATATGATAATCTTTAAGGGATTTTTCACCAGAGAAGATCTCCGATAAATGAACAATCTCCGAAGAGGCTCCAACCCTCTGGAAAACAAAATGGGTCTCCTGTTCACAGTTTATTCCATAGCCCCAAAGAATTAAAACCCTCACCTTTTTCATCTTCTCAGCCTTGCCAGTATCCCAGAATAAGGTATAATGCCTTGAGGGTATTATAATCCCAAAATCAGAAAATCCAAAGATGTTATGAGTTCTTTGCAAAATTGTTTTTTTTGAGGTAGCCGCAAGACCTAAAGGTCTTGCAAAAAAAAATTAGTTATAATTAAAAAAACTATAATTTTGCAAAGGTCTCTGAATTGATAACTCTGTAGGTTTTAGCCTGCATGAAAAAAAGCCCTTTGCCATCTTATCAACCCTTAGAGCTATTTGTCCAGGCTATGAAAGATAAAGAGTTTTCTAAAAAGAGAGGGAACTTAGGCAAAGAGATGGCCTTTATAACCTTAATTATTCTCTGTCTTTTTTTTCCACACTTGCTTAGAGCAGATATCATAAAGGCCCAGTATGAACTCATCCTTTATCCGGAAAGAAAGCTCCTCCAGGGGAATGCCTCCTTTGAGCTTGACAAAGAGGGGCCCTACGAGTTTTTCCTCGGAGATCTCAGGGTTGAAGGGGCAAAAATTGGAAATGAAACCCTAAATCTAACTGAGGATACTAAAAGAGGATATCTACGGATTTATAATTTCAAGAAAAACGCAACCCTCAGCCTCTTTTTTGAAGGGGACTTTCCGATCAAGAGCACACCTCTTCCTCAGATCTTTAAAAATTATATCCCCTTTCCTCAAAGGCCCGCATCCATAGAGGTGTCCCTTCGGACCCAGGGTAAACTCTCCTATCAACTCCTTTTACCTTACGAGGAAAAGGAGGACAAAGAGGGTATTACCCTTTATAGAATCAAAAGCCCTCTTCCTGAACCACCTCCCCTTATCTTAGGGCTTTTTAAAGAAAAGGGCCTCAATCTTCGGGGAAGGGAAGTCTTCTTCTATTTACCGAGAGACTTTTCTGAAAAGGCCTGGAAGGATCTGGAAACCTCTCTTAAAAAGGAAATGGAAAAATTGGGGGAACCTTATCCCTGGCCTCGCTATCCAAAGGCCTTTGTTTTTCTGGCCTTTGAGAAAAATAGCCTTCCCTTAGCCCTTTTTTTACCCATCTCTACTGACATAGAGGCCCTCTCAACGGAGCTCCTTTCAGGATTGGTTGAACAATCTCTGAGATACGGCTTAAACCTTGACAGAGAACTCCTTGATGGTCTTAAGCTGTATTTAGGGCCCCATGCCCTTTCTCCTGATAAAAGGGCCTTTAGAAAAGAGCTCCTCCTGCGATCTGCCGAGGATGGCCGGGCCTTTTTTCAACTCTATGAATGGATAAACAGCCTTGGTGAGGAAAAATTCAAAAATTTTCTGAATTTTTATATGGAGAGGTATCTCTTTAACGGGTCAACAAAGGAACTCTTCTGGAAAGCAGCCTTTGGTTATTTCAAGGATAGCCCTCTTGCTCCAAAGGGCTCTTTCCAGAGGGTGCGACTTAAAATTAATCCGGAGCTAAAGTTTCTTGCCGGTGAAAAGAAATATCATCTGAGACTGAGTGTCTCTCAGGAAAACACCTTTCGTCCTCTCACCCTTGAGCTCTATGTGATTACAGAACAGGATAGGCTCTTTAAGACCCTCTATTTGAACCAGAGGGATGCCTTTTTTGATCTTTATCTGGATAAAAGACCCCTTGAGATAATAATAGATCCCGCTTATAAGATCTATCGTGAAATAAGCTTTAATGAGCTCCCCTTAAGCTTAGATTTATTGCGGGAAAGTGAACTTGAGATCTATCTACCTCAGAAAGAGCTCTTTCCCATCTACAGAGAGTTTCTGGAGAAATTCAGGAAAAAGGGGGCCAGGCTGAATTATGAACATACCTTCTTTTCGGCCCTTCCCCCCAAAAACCTGCTTTTTTTAGAGGCCCCACCCCAGGGTTTCCATCTTCCTCTGCCAAAGGAGGGTATCTATTTTCAGATTTTGCCCCATCCCGCTTCCCCGGAACACTTCCTGGCCTTTGTTAAGATCTCCTCTCTCAAGGAATGGAGGCGCTTTAAATCCAAGGAAGAGGGCCTCCGAAACTCTGAAGGTTTTTTATTTCAAAATGGTAAAATTATCTACAATCTTAAGGCGGATTCCAGAGAGGGTATTTTGATCACCCTTGCAGAAAAAGAAAAGCTCTTTGGAATAAGCCCCCCGCAGATGGTATCCTTAGAGAGGTTTCTTCCTGAGTGGCTCGGTCTTCAGGCCCTTTTAATAGGGGAGAATCATGATCGTTACGAACATCACCTCTTTCAACTGGAGGTTATTAAAAGGCTGCATCACTATTTTAAAAACCTTGTCATCGGCCTGGAGATGGTGCAGAGTCCCTTTCAGAAACACTTAGACGATTTTATAGAAAAAAAGATCACCGAAAAGGAGCTTCTTGAGAGAATAGAATATTACGATCGCTGGAGATTTGATTATTCTCTTTATAGAGACATTTTTCTATATGCCCGGGAGCACAAACTCAAGCTCCTGGCCTTGGATGTGCCTCAGGAAATAGTTAAAAAGGTAGCTCAAAGAGGGTTTTCTGAATTGACCGAAGAGGAAAAAAGATTTCTACCGGAACTTGATCTTTACAATCCCAGTTATAAAGACTTTTTAAGGGGTGTCTTTGAATCTCACAGGTTTGATAATTCAACCAATTTTGAATTCTTTTATCAGGCCCAACTTCTGCGAGATGAGGGCATGGCTGAAAGGATAGTGGAGTATCTCAAGAAAAATCCCGAAAGTAAGCTGGTTGTGCTTACAGGAAAGGGGCACCTCCAATCCTACTATGGTATACCTCAGGCCTTAAAAAGGAGAAACTTTACTCAATTTAAGACCATTCTTCTGGGAGAGGTTGAGGAGTTTAAACCCTCTTTAGCCGATTTCTGGTTTAATCCCCCTCCTGCTGAATACGATAAGACTCCCCAGCTGGGACTGAGCCTGGATGAGACCCCGGAGGGTCTTAAAGTCAAAGAGGTCCTAAAGGATAGCTTAGCAGAGAGAAGCGGACTTAAGGCCGGAGATATCCTTTTAAAGGCTGATGATAGGACCTTAAGAAGGGTGAGTGATCTGAAATTGGTCTTAACCTTTAAAGAAAAGGGCTCTGAGTTAAATTTGATTTATAAAAGAGAGGGAGATATAAAGACAGTAAAAATTAAAATCACCGGAAAGTGACTTTCAAGAGGCCCTGACAAAACTATCCCTTTTTGTCTTTCCTCTGCCACTTGGTAACCCCCAAAACCCTTGTCCCGCGAAAAAGGAATTAGAATTTTTGAGGTAGCCGCAAGACCTTTAAACTAAAACCCCACGCAAGCTGAAGCT
>CAYTDX010000027.1:15539-16039 GCA_964436655.1 uncultured Caldimicrobium sp. | reverse complement strand
TGGGTGACATTTTGCCTTTGCAAATAGGGTGACATTTTCGCTCTGCACTAACAGCCCCTGTGGGGTTGTTCAAAAAAATATGTTATGATGATGGTTTTGTTAGCTACTGGCTTTAGCCTGCGATCTCGCAAAACCTTAAGGTTGCGACTACTAAAAGACCCAAAACCATGGATTTGGTAGCCGCAGGTTTTAGTCCGTGTAAAGAGAGTTAGATTTTTTTGAGGTAGCCGAAAGACCTTTAGCCTGCGGAAGAAATCTATAAACAGCCCAAAGAAACGCAACCTACCGGTTGCAGGAACCTTTAGGTTATGTGTTTTTTTGATTTTTATTGATTTTCTCGCAGGCTAAAGCCTGCGGCTACCTCAAAATTTACAATCTTTTTCGGGTTTTGGTAGCCGCAAGCTTTAGCTTGCGCATATTTTTGTTTTTTTTGAAAAATCTATGTAGGTTAAAGCCTGCGACAACCTTTTTTTATTTCCCCCCTTACCCCGGCCCTCTCC
>CAYTDX010000027.1:0-15529 GCA_964436655.1 uncultured Caldimicrobium sp. | reverse complement strand
CGCCAAGGGAGAGGGAGATTTTGGGGGAGGCCCTATCTCAGCAGGAAAGAGGGGTTTTTTCTCGCAGGCTAAAGGTCTTGCGTTTACCATAAAAAAAACAATTTTGCAAAGGTCTCAAATAAAGATATTTTCCTCAATAAAAAGCTTTATCTTTTCAGTAAAATTTTCAATGGCCTCTTCTGTAGTTCCTGCAAATATAGAGCCTCCAGAAGTAATACTTTCAATATGGGCTTGCCCCAGTATCTTTCCGGATCCTCCCTCTATTAGGGTAATTTGCCCCGCAACCTTTCCCCTTCCTGCAAAGGCTCCATACCAGAACCTGTCTGCCTTTGAGACCTTCACCATTTCTTCAATGTCAACCCTGAGAATCAAATCCGAGTTCCTATCCTCAGTAAGAACTTCTTCAAAGAGTCCAGAGTTTTTTAATTTTTCCCTAAGCCTTTCTCTAATTTGTGCTATCTCCCTCTGGCAATCCGGAAGACCTGTGGCAACTCTAACAGCAATAGTTTTAACATTCCCTATCTTGATTTCCTTAGCAGGCCTGATGGTAGTTTGAGCAGCGCATCCTGTAAGAAAGATTAACAGGATAAAAAGCAGATTAAATCTCTTTCTCAAGGAGAAACCTCCATTTATAAATTTGATCCCTAACTATTTGAGCATTAGGGGCCTGAGGATAGAGCTGAAGATAAATTTCCATGTTTTGAATGGCCTCCTCAAGGTTGGATAACTTTTCACAGATTAATGCCTTGTTAAAATAGAGTTGTGGATTAAAGGGTTGATGTGAAAGGGCTTTATCAAGGTCCAAAAGGGCCTCTTCAAACTTATTTTGATTAAAAAGGACCTCGGCCTGAAGTAAATATTTTCTGGCCTCACCCCTTAATTCCATAAGGGAGGGTACCTGGGATATAATTCTTGCCACCCTGCTTCTGTAAGCCTCTGCCTCTTCAGGAGTGCTTATTTCCATCAGGAGATGATATTCCTTTAATGCCCCTTCGTAAAGTTTTGCCCTTTCATATTCTATAGCCCTCTTTTCCAACTTCTCAAAGTATGGATTCAAGGCAACCCTTAAATTTTTCAAGGAAGAAGGGGAGATCAAAAGGTCTGAGGATTTTAAAATTTTTCTGTAAAGCTCGGAAGCTTCTTCAAATCTGCCTGTCCTGGCATAAACCGAGGCCTTGATTAACATAGCATATGCACTTTTTTCCTCCTGGACCTCCCTTAGCGCTTTCTCAAATTGCCCCTCTCTCATATAAAGGGTTGCCCTGGCTAAGTTGACATAATAATTTTTTTGGGGCAAGACCTTTTCTGTCTCATCTAAGTAGCTCTTTGCCCTGTTCGGATTGTTTAATTCTAAATTGCTTAAGGCCATAAGGCCCAGATATCCTGATGCCAGCTCAGGGGAGGAATAAAATTTTTGAAAACCCACTGGTAGGCGAAGAGTTTCATTGGTTGAGGGATCTCTCACAGTCAATTTTATCTCGGTTCCTTCTTCCTTTTTAAGGGCTACTAAGAGATCATTTTGCTTCCACTGAAGAGTGGAATTTCCGTTAACTTCAAGGATCTCATAATTAACCTTAAGACCAGCTCTATCTGCTGGACTATAGGGCACAACATAGTTTATCTTGGCATATCCACCAGGGCTTTTTGAAAAACCGATACCAATACCTACCATGGAGAGCCTCTTTAAAGCCATCTCTGATAGCTGTAAAACCTCTTCATATTTCCCCAGTTTAAAATTTATTAAGGCAAGCTGAAAATAGGCGTTATAGTCATCAGGCCTTTGCTCTAAATATTTTCTGATAACCCCAACAACCTTCTCATATTTGCCTCTTCTCCCATAGTATTCTGCAAGTTTCATGTAAGCGGTGACATCCTTTGGGGCTAAGGCTATAGCCTGCTCAAGTTGGTTTAGGGCTTCTTTGTATCTTCTTTGAAGCATATAACACTTATAGAGGAGAAGATAGCCCTTCGGATCTTTGGGGTTAAGCTGAACATACATCTGGGCCGCTGCAAGGGCCTCTGGAGTATCATTATTTTTTAGGGACAAATTGGCTAATATTTTATAAAGCTGGGCATTAGAAGGGTCCTTGTTTATTTGTTTTTTAGCCTCTGAGATTTGAAAGCCTGGCTTGGTGATAGCATCTGAAATTAAATCAACTGAGTTTTTGACCGAGTTAAGAATGGCCTGATAGGCTGTTTGACCAAAATCTTTATTATCCATATTGGCAAATAAGCCTGGCTTAGTGGTTTTTCCAGTTCCTGAGCTATAAATTGGCAGAGCAATTTCGTTTAAATCACTGTCGTAAAGCAAAAATAGTGTTCTTACATAGATTTCTAAGACCTGAGGTACACCAGTTTTTAATTCAAAGCTTATGTTATCAACGCTTGTATACAAACCTATCTGATTACCTTGAGAAAGGGAGGAAAAATTTTTATCATATCTTGTGCGGATAAACAGTGGATCTAAATAAAAAGGAACTACCTGCTTTAAGATATTTCCAGTAGGAAATTCCACCTCATAGGTGACCCCTGCTTTATAGTCCGTGTGAGTAGCCCGGGAAATTTTGGTATCATCAACATAGATAACGGCCTCGTAGGGTAATTTTTTGAAATCAGGGAAGTCTTGAGGAGGTTCTATTTTAAAGGGTTCAATCTTCTTTGAAATTTTAATTGGCTCGCACCCGAAAAGAAGGGATAAGAGGAAAATAAAGAGGATAAAAGGTAGAGCTTTCATCTTTAATCTCCTTTGAGCCATTTGTAAATGATCTTTTGACCTACATTCATCTCAGACTCAAAATCCTTCAAAAATTCCTCTTTATTGCAGTTTAGACCCAAAAAATTGCAGGCCTCTTCACTTTTAGTAAGAAACTTGTCCAGGGCCATAAAGGATACCTTGGTATAGATCTTTCTACCAATATCTGCGACTTCTGAAGCTAAGGTTGGCATAGGTATCATTGAGATTCCAAGATCTATGGTTTCAGCTCCGGCCTGAGCAATTCCCTCAGTCTTGGCAGTAACCACGATTTTGGCAATAGGAAGCCCTTTTCCATAGTATTTTGATCCCCATTCTTTACCATATCTCTTATCAAGCCTTTCAATGATCTTACCACCGTAATCGTCTATCTTTTCTTCTATCTTTTCCATGGCCTTATCAAATATTATGTTTCCCAGGATCCGATTTAGATCTGAAGGGGTTATCAATTTTTCTTCAGGCTGAGCAGGGCTGTTTTTAGTATCTGTAAGGGCTAGAGATTGCCACTGAAAGGGTGTGAGCTGTCCGCCAAGGCTTTGAAAGGTTAACTGAGACCCTGTTGTATTCACCTGTTGCTTGGATTGGGCTTGGGCCTTGGCAAGTAAAGAATTATACTGAGCAAGGAGTTGTTTCTTTTTCTCTTCCTGTCTTTTTTGCTCCTCGGCAAGCCTTTTTTGATACTCTTCCCGTTCTCTTTGTTTTTGATAGGCCTGGCTATCAGAAAACATATCCTGGGTGAGTCCACTAAAAAATCCAGAAAGGAAGGCCCCCATAAGACCTATGGCAAGTTGTTGAGAGGTGGGAGCAGGAGGGATGTAAGGTTGAGATAAGGGTTTAGCTGATGAGCCTGAACTAATAGGAGTGCATCCTCCACAACCTACGCATCTATATCTGACTCCCCCATATACCACCTCTCTTACCTGGCCAGCTGGTATAAAAGTCCCATCCGGTAGCTGGGATCCATCACAGACCCTCCCAGGTGTAGGAAGATTTTGTGCTATGGCCAGGGTGAAAAATAAAGGCACAAAAATTAGAGCAAGCAGGGCCTTTTTCCTCATGGATTTACCTCCTGAATAATCGTCCTTATATCAACTATTTTCTCTACACGGAAATTATAGTTCATAAGGTCATCAAGGTTGGTTAATTCCAGTATCCCCTGGGCTGTTTTAAAAAAAACATAAAGACGGGTGCCTTTGAGGAAAAGAACTGGCTCCTCTGTTTGGAGAAATTCGAGGGCAGAACCCTTTTTTACCAGACCTACTCCTTTAGAAGTTTTATATATAAGACCCGTCCTTTCGTTGTATAGTATTTCCCTTATCTCTTCTCTGGGGTGTTCATAAAACTTGATCAATTCTCCCTTTTTATATTCACTTATTATGCGCCCTCTCAGAAGGAAAAGGTGTTCGTCTTTTCCCGTGATCCCATCTATCCTTTCTTCCAAAGAGAGGATCTTCTGAAAATGCTGTTTGGTTGGGACAAAAAGATAGACCTCATATTTTGAAGTATTTTTATTGAATCCCACTGCATAGAGGGTGAGGTCCCCTTTATAAATTTTTGAATTCGGCAAGGGTAGTTCACAAATAGGTTTTATTGTGGCTAAGGGTATGGGCTGGCTTTCTCTCTTTACCTCAAGAGATCCGAGGAAATTTCCATCACTAAAAAGTAAAACTCCATTGTCAAGACAGACCATATCTTTCACAGGATTCTTAAATAGTAAAACATGACCCTTTGAAAGGTTAAGAAGGAGTTTTTGTTCATATAAAATTACAGGCTCATCCTTGTGGTTTAGAAAAAATGAAAAATCCCTTTGTGGCGTGGGGTCTAAGGGATTACCGGGATTGGGCTGAAGGATCCACTTGATCTTTACAAGACTATTTTGGGGGAGAAGGAGAAAAGTTTTTGGGATAAAGGGGACCTTTTCAGCAAGGCCTTGCTGGCAAAAAATTGTTATTAAAAAATAAAGGCAGAGAATAAAGTACATCTATGTAGAGGACGGCCCTTTTTATGTTATTTAATATTCATATTAAAGGATTCTAAAATCTTGTCAAGACAAAACTCTTTCAGGGTCATTCCAATTTTAGTTGACAAAAACATACCTTTGAAAGGTTGGCTGGCCAAATTTTTCAAAGGGGAAGTTAAACTTAGCTACCTTTGACAGCAAGTCTTGACAAGTCCCCCCCTGTTGTTTATCTTATGAGGAAGACCGCTCAATCTTAAGTTCAGGAGGTGCTCTGTGCTCAAGATCAAACCCAGGTGGGGACAGTTTACCCTTCTAGAAAAGGAAAATCCAGAGCTTTTCAAGGAGCTTTTTCCCTATGTAGAACCACCCAGGGTATTTTTTGACGGGAAATACATCCCCCCTCAACCACCTGCCAGTATCTATATTACTGATACCACCTTCAGAGATGGTCAGCAGGCCAGAACTCCCTATACCCCTGAACAGATTGAGACCCTTTATAAATTTTTACATCGTCTAAGCGGTCCCAAGGGGATCATTCGCAAGACCGAGTTTTTTCTTTACACCTCCAAGGATAGAGAGGCCTTAGAGAGGTGTCTTTCCCTGGGATTCCAATATCCGGAGATTACAGGCTGGATTCGGGCTAAGAAAGAAGACCTTAAGCTTGTCAAAGAAGCAGGACTCAAAGAGACAGGGATGCTCACCTCCTGTTCAGATTATCACATCTATCTTAAACTCGGGAAAACAAGAAAGCAGGCCTTAGAGGACTATCTGGCAGTAGTTAAAGAGGCTTTATCTTACGGGATAAGACCCAGATGCCATTTTGAAGACATAACCAGAGCTGATATCTATGGATTTGTAATTCCCTTTGCCATTGAACTTATGAAGCTGAGAGAGGAGAGTAAGATTGACATCAAAATCAGGCTCTGCGATACCTTAGGGGTAGCAGTGCCTTATCCCGAGGCGGTTTTGCCCATAAGTGTGCCCAAGCTTGTGAGGGCCTTCATTGATGAGGCAGGTGTTCCAGAGGAGCTTCTGGAGTGGCACGGGCATAATGACTACTACAAATCCGTCATTAATGCAACAGCTGCCTGGCTGTATGGCTGTAGTTATGTAAACACCTCCCTTCTCGGTATCGGTGAGAGGACCGGGAATACCCCTCTTGAGGCCATGGTCTTTGAATACATTGCCCTACGGGGAAGCTCTGATGGTATGGATACTACAGTCATAACCGAGATTGCTAACTACTACAAAAAGATGCTCCACGAAAAGATTTCCCCGCGGCAACCCTTTGTGGGAGACGATTTCAATGCCACCCGGGCAGGAATTCACATTGATGGTCTCATCAAAAATGAAGAGATCTACAACTCCTTTGACTCTATGAAGGTTCTGGGAAGACCCATACAGATCATCATCACCGATAAGAGTGGAACCGCGGGTGTGGCCTACTGGATAAATACCCACCTCCACCTTTCAGAGGACAAAAGAGTGGATAAGAGGCATCCAGGGGTTATGAAGATCTACAAAAAAATCCTTGAGCTATACGAGAAAGGAAGGATTACCTCTATCTCCAACGAAGAGATGCTTGCCCTTACCAAAAAATACATTCCCGAGCTCTTTGAATCAGAACTGGATCACCTCAGAAATTACGCCATCAACCTTATGAGTAAACTTATTGAGGACCTTGTCCAGGAAAGGGATGTCATCTCCCTTGATGTGGAAAGGTTAAAACACCTCTTCAAGACCTTCCTTGAAGACCACCCCTATATTCAATTTCTCTACATCGTGGATAACGATGGTAAACCTATCTTCGGTCAGACCATGGATCTGGAATATAAAAAGGAGTTTGAAAGACTTCTTGCCACAGAGACCTTTGAGGACAGAGAGTGGTTTATTAAACCGATGAAAACCGGAAAAACCTTTGTTTCCAAATTTTATACCTCCAAGGTAACTGGAAGTCTCTGTATAACCGTTTCTGCCCCGGTAAGAAACTCAGAGGATGAAATCATCGCCCTTCTTGGAATGGACATTCGCTTTGAGGACCTTGTCAAAATGGAAAGTGAGAATGAGGCCTAAGCTTCTTATCTTTCTCTTTATTTTACTTATTTACACCCCTTCGGCCTTAGCCCAGACGGAAGGGACCATCACTGTTACCCCCCAGAGTTATTCCAAAATTATCATTCGGGTCCCATCTTTTGAGGGAGATCCAAAGGATGAGGCTGGAGAGCTTTTAAGGAATCTCCTGAATTATCACCTCTTTTGTCTGGCTTTAAAGGAACCACCCCTTCCGGGGTTCAAAAACAAAGAATTTTATCTTAAGGGAAAAATAAATTTCTCAGGCCATATTATTACCTTTTCAGGGGAACTCTGGGATGTTTATGAAAATAAACCTCTCAAAAGATACTCTGCAGAAGGATCCTCTCTTGAAAGAGTTATCTATACCCTTTCTGACCAGATTATCCAGGACATTTCTCCTTACAGAGGGGTTAGCAGTACACGCCTTGCCTTTGTGAAACGAACATCCACCGGAGACAACCTCTATCTCCTGGATTTTTCCAAAAGAAACCTGAGGAAGATTCGCTCAGCCCCTCTCATCCTTTTTCCAAAGTTTTCGGCAAGCGGGAAAAAATTAGCCTACCTCCTCTATGAAGGAGGCACCTACTTTCTGGAGATCTATGTCTTAAATACCCAGGAGAGACAAAGATTTGAGATCAATGGATTGAGTTCTGCTCCCCTCTGGATGCCCGATGAAAGAAGCCTCATCCTCACCCTTGGTAAGAATGAAAATATAAATATTTATCTGTTTTCTCTTGAAACCCAGAAACTAACCCCTCTCACCTCTGGAAGGGGAGTCCATCAGGCAGGAAGTCTATCCTTAGATGGGAAACTTCTTGCCTATGTAGGGGACTCCTCAGGAAGACCTCAGATCTATCTCTTGAATCTTGAGACCCTGAAGAACCAGAGAATCTCCTTTGAAGGCGGACACAATACCTCCCCGCGTTTTTCCCCTAAGGGGAATCAACTTCTCTATGTCTCTTCAAGCGGAGGAGATAGAGCCCTTATTTTTTATAATCTCAAAACAGGACAGAAAAGGCGTCTTTCCCTTCCCTATTCCCTAACAGACCCCTCCTTTTCCCCCTCCGGGGATTATATAATCTTCAAAGGCAAAGGAAAAAAGGAAGGAGGCCTTTATCTCATGCACTTAGACTCACTTCTGATTTACCCCTATCTTCCCTTCAGCAATCTCAATTATCCCGACTGGGGAAAACTATTTTAAAGGGAGATGCCCATGGCTCAAAGAATCTATGAAAGGGTGAGGGAGCATATTTATCAGAAGGACAGGCTCTTTGAGTTTTTGGGTGCCCAGATCACAGAGATGGGAGAGGGATTTGCAGAGGTAAAGATGAGGGTTACGGAAAATCACCTGAATGCAGCAAATGTCTGTCAGGGAGGAGTGATTTTTACCTTAGCTGATTTAGCCTTTGCCCTGGCCTCAAATTCCTATGGGACCCTTGCCTTAGCTATCAATGCCTCCATAAATTACTTTAAATCTGCAAGAGTTGGGGATACCCTTATTGCCAGAGCTGAAGAGTTTAATCGGGGAAAAAGTCTTGCCACCTATCATGTCACTATTACCAAAGAAGACACCAAAGAAAAGGTAGCCCTTTTTACAGGAATGGTTTACCGCTTTGATAAACCCATCTTTCCTGAATAGGAGGTAGCCATGCCCATTGTCAGGATTGAACTTTTTTCAGGCAGAGGCAAGGAAATCAAGAAAAGGATTGCCGAGGAGATTACAGAGGTCCTGGTAAAGAATTTAGACATACCTCCAGAGGCCGTGATTATTATTTTTGATGACATTGAAAGGCACAACTTTGCTCAGGCAGGAAGGCTATCTGAAGAAAGTTGATAGATGTCTTTCCCTGAGGTATCAATTCCAACGACAGCGGGAAATTTTTCTACCTTTATTCTAAAAAAGGCTTCAGGCCCGAGGTCTGACCAGGCTAAGGGCTCAACTCCTTTGACAAACTGAGAGAGATAGGCCCCTGCCCCTCCAAAGGTCACAAAATAGACCCTCTGATAGCTCCTGTGAAGGTCTCTGGCCTTGGGTCCTCTTTTTCCCTTACCCATGGTGGCAGAAAGACCCAACCTGAAAAAATCCTCAAGATAGGAGTCCATACGGGAAGAGGTAGTTGGTCCGCAGGCTCCGATGATTTTACCTGGAGGGGGAGGTGTTGGCCCCACATAGTAAATAAGCTGGTTGGTAAAATCAAAACTCAAGGCCCCGTCTCTTAAGGCCTGAAGGAGCTTTTTATGCGTGGCATCTCTTCCACATAGTATCCAGCCGGAGATCTCAACGAGGTCTCCGGCCTTAAGCTCAAGCAAAGGGCTTTTCTCCTCAAGGGGAAAGATCAACTCTTTGCCCTTAAAAGTAGCGTTCATACCTTAGAAACACTTCAAGGTTACGGATTCGGCAAACTTTTCTCTTTCCTGAGAACTCATGGTCTTAATTAAGTCACTGAGTTTAACATTCTTGAGCATACATTCAATATATTGGGCCAGTCTTCTCCAGATTGGATAGGCCACACATTCGTCCACCTCGTCACAGCCCTCGGAGGGATCAATGCAGGAGGCCACACATACAGGCCCCTCTAAGGGTTCCAATACATCATAAAGGGTGATCTCCTCTGGGGACCTTCTCAGGACATATCCGCCCCCTGGGCCACGAGAGGAACGGATAAGCCTTGCCTGCCTTAAGCGGTTAAGGATCTGAGCAAGATAGACCCTGGAAATCTTTTGCTTTTCTGAAATTTCATCCAGTGTGATACCCTCTGGATAGGCCCTGGCAATTTCATACATGGCACGAACTGCATAGCGACCCTTCGTTGAGAGTCTAAACATGGTTTACCCTCCTCCTTTGGATTTTAATATTTATTTTTAATTTTCATTAACATAATAAAATTTACGAAAATATCAAGCCCCCTTAAAAATTTTAAAAGGGGGGCATAAGTTCCCTTTCTTTTTAGAAAAATTTCTATTATTCTGAAAAAACTTTCGCAAGCTAAAGGTCTTGCAGATACCAAACCAATGATTTTTGAATCTTGAGGTAGCCGCAACCTTCAGGTTGCGTGAGATTTTAATTTTTTTGAAATCCGCGCAAGACCTAAAGGTCTTGAGGCTACTGAAAAAGACTAATTTTGTGAAAAACTCACAAAGTCTAAAATTTAGTGGACCTATACAGGGGATTGACACAACCTAAAAGAGAAGTTAAATAGTGAAAACTCCACCTGGGATGACTTACAAGATGATAAAAATTTATCGCTCAGAAAGGGGGCTTCTTGTTCCCTCTGAAAAGATACAGGATGGAACCTGGGTCTGTGTTACCACTCCCACTGAGCTTGAATTAAATTATCTGGAGACAAGACTTAAGATATTACCTGAGTTTCTCAGATACCCTTTAGATGAAGAGGAAAGACCTCGCCTGGAAAAGGAAGAACAACAGGTCCTCATGATTATTCGCGTACCGGTTCCAGCTGGTTCTGGCCTATATGTGAAATATGAAACCATCCCCATCGGCATCATTATAACTGAGGAAAATGTAATTACCATCTGCTTAGTTGATCACCCCATATTTGAGGAATTCATAGCCTTTGCCAATAAAAGCAGAACCTTTGATCTGGAAAGGCCTGTTACCTTCTTACTCAACTTTTTCTTTTTGGCCACCAATCTTTATCTGAAATTCTTACGCCAGATTGATAGAACCATAGAGGAGTATGAAGAGGCTATTTTCAGGGCCCTGTCAAACGAAGAATTCTTGAGAATGCTTAGTCTTGAAAAGACCCTTACCTATTTTAATACCTCCCTCCAGGGAAACGATATGGTCCTGACAAAACTGCAGAGTGGTAGATATCTGCGTCTTACTGAAGAGGAAGCAGAACTTCTTGAAGATGTCCAGATTGAAAATAAACAGGCCGTGGAAATGACCAAGGTCTTTATAAGTATCCTTTCAAATACCATGGATGCCTACGCCTCCATCATCAATAATAATGTCAATGTCATCATGAAATTTCTGGCCAGTATGGCCATAATTCTCTCCATCCCTACCATAATATACAGCATGTACGGGATGAACATTCCCCTTCCCCTCCGAGAGCTGGACCCCCTAAAAAATAGTCCCCATGCCTTTTACATCATCAATCTCATTGTAATTGGCATGTGCTTAGGGCTTGTTTTTCTCCTCAGGAAAAAACGTTATCTTTAAGGAGGGTATCTTTCGTGGACATTCTCTATCCCTTTTTACTCGGGCTCATTCAGGGGATTACAGAGTTCCTGCCCATATCAAGCACAGGGCATCTGGTTCTTATGTCTAAGTTTCTCCAGATTCCTTCCAATCTTGCCTTTGATGCCTTTATTCATCTTGGCTCCTTTTTGGCAATACTTATCTACTTCTGGAGGGATCTAAAAGAGATCTGGCCCCTAAGGGGATATATCTTTGTCTCTGCCCTACCTGGTGCTATAGCGGGTCTCACCCTTGAGCACTTTATTGAGGCCCATCTCAGATCCCCCCTTGCTGTCGCCTTTTTCTTGTGTTTTATGAGTATTCCCCTTCTTCTGGGTGAAAGATATGGAAAAAAGGCAGGCGATCTTAAGACCCTTTCTTATCCCAAGGCCCTTCTAATTGGTCTCTTCCAGGCCTTAGCCTTACTGCCTGGCACCTCCCGCAGTGGTATTACCCTCTCAGCCGGGCTTCTCTTAGGATTAAAAAGAGAGGATTCAGCGAGATATTCCTTTCTTGCTGGAGCACCTCTGATTCTTGGGGCAGGCCTTTACGAGGGACTTAAACTTGTGAAAATGAACAGTATCTCCTTAGATTATGCCCTGGCCGGATTTTTCTCCTCAGCCCTCTTTAGTTTTCTGGCTATAGCCTTTCTCATCGCCTTTCTCAAAAAACACTCTCTCTATCCCTTTATAATCTATCGAATTATCCTTGCTCTCCTTGTTGTGCTTTTGTATGTTTTAAGGTAAATGAGTTCTCTGCAAAATTGTTTTTGTGGTAGCCGCAAGACCTTTAGCCTGCGAAAAAATCAGTAAAAATTTAAAAAAATACGCAACCTACGGGTTGCGGCTACCTGAAATTTTTAAAGAACCATAATTTTGCAAAGGTTTCGTAAATGTTCCATAATTCTAAGATCCCGCTCCCTCTGCTTTGGTGGAAGAGGGCCTAAGTAAGAAAAAGGATTTTCGGCTACCAGAAAATCAAAAAACATGATAGAATCTTGCAAAAAGAACTCACTCTATAACATAAGAGGAAAAGCTATGGACATTGAAAAACTGACCCTTGAAACCGAATCCATCACCATCAAAGGCAAAACCCTGAAGATCTTTCGTCCAGCCAGACTGGAAGAGGTCTTTGACGGAGATCCCTTTTTGGAATCAGAAAAATTTCCCCTCTGGCTAAAGATCTGGGAGGCTTCCATCGTGCTTGCAGACTATCTCGGAAGTATCCCTCCGGGGAAAGAGATTCTTGAGCTTGGAGCAGGCCTTGGTGTCATAAGTCTTTTTGCAGCCTCCTTCGGACATAAGGTTGTGGCAGCAGATAAAGAGGAGCTCCCGCTGAGGCTTCTTGAAAAATCTGCCCAGGAAAACAGGCTCTCCCTGAGTATTCAAAAAATTAACTGGTCAGCCCCGGAAATCTCTCAAAGGTTTGATCTCATAGTTGGAGCTGAGATAATCTTCAGGAAAGACCACTTTGAACCCCTTTTAAGGCTCTTTAAAACCCTGATAAAACCCCAGGGGGAGATTCTTCTTGCTCATTCATCTGAAAGAAAGAGGGTGCTTATTCCCTTTCTTCACAGGGCCCAGGAATTTTTTGAAATCCAGACAAGTATAAGAAGGCTTAGGTCTCAGGAAGAGACAGAGGAAATAATTCTCAACCGGCTCCTTCCAAAAGGTGAAGGTTAAAGAGGCCCTATCCTATCTTCAAGAGGCCCTCTTAAGGGTTGAGGATCCGGATTCTGCAAGGACCTCTGCCCTGATCATTCTTGCCCATCTTCTTAAAACGGCACCTCTTAATGTCTTCCTCTATCCCGAAAGGGATGTCCCTGATAATGAGTTAATGAGGATTCTTGAAGAGAGACTCACCCTTAAACCCCTTCCCTACATTCTTAAGGAGGCCTACTTTTACGGCAGGTCCTTTTACATTGAAGAAGGGGTTCTCATTCCAAGACCGGAAACAGAGACCCTCGTCTCGGCCTTTCTTGAAACAGGAATTCAGGAGGGCCTTATCCTTGAATTAGGATGTGGATCCGGCATAATCTCTATCACCCTTCTTCTTGAGTGTCCCAAACTTGTGGCCTTGGCTGTAGACATTTCAACAAAGGCGGTGGAGGTGACACTCCGGAATGCAAAAAGGCACGGGGTTTTCGATAGACTCCTCTTAATAAGGGGAGACTGGTTTAGTGCCTTTAAGTCCAAACCCCTTTTTAAGGCTATTTTGTCCAATCCTCCTTACATTTCCCCTGAGGAGTGGGAGACCCTTGATAGGGAGGTCAGGGACTTTGAGCCCAAGGAGGCCCTTATAGCCTATCCCTCTGGAACAGCCCTGCATGAAACTCTCCTGAAAAGCTCCCCTCTTTATCTTGAAAAAGGGGGTTTTCTAATCTTTGAGATGGGGTATAATCAGGCCTCAACTATACTTGAACTTGCCCAGAAATACGGATATAAATTCAGGTTTTATAAAGACCTCTTAGGGATTGAAAGATGCGCTCTTCTGTGGAAGGAAACAAGAGATACCTGATCCGGGGCGGAAGCCCTTTAAAGGGAGAGATAGAGGTCAGGGGGGCCAAAAATGCCGTGCTTCCAGCCCTATCGGCTACACTTCTTGCCCGAGGAGAATACAGGTTTAAAAATGTACCCAAGGTAAGAGATGTCTTCTGTATGCTTCAAATCCTTGAGCATCTGGGTGCAAGATTTTCTCTTGAGGGCTCGACCCTCCACTTGGACACGAAAAATATCAGGCGCACCGATATTCCCTATGAGCTTGCCAGCCAGATCCGGGCATCCATCCTCTTTCTTGGGGCCCTAACTGCCTCCTTTGGTGAGGCCAAGGTCCCTCTGCCAGGTGGATGTGCCATAGGAAAGAGACCGGTCAATTTTCACGAAAAGGGCCTGGCCCAGCTTTCCGCTGAGATTACCCTTGACCACGGAAACATCGTCACTAAGGCCAAGAGGCTCAGAGGGGCTGAGATCATCCTTGATTTTCCCTCGGTTACCGCAACGGAAAACCTTCTCATGGCAGGAGCTCTGGCTGAAGGGGAGACCATTATTAAAAACGCTGCCAGGGAGCCTGAGGTGGTCTTTCTGGCAGAGATGCTCTCCCGTATGGGAGCAAGCATTAAAGGTGCAGGAGAGGATACTATTTATATAAAAGGGAAAAAGAGTCTTAGACCCGTCAAAATGGAGATTATTCCGGATCGCATTGAGGCTGGCACTTTTATAGTATTATCCGCCCTGCATCCGGAAAATGAGGTGGTGGTAAAAAACTTCCCGGAGGACTATCTTGAGAGTCCCCTTCTAAAGCTTCAGGAAATGGGGATAAGGGTTGAAAGGTTGGGGAAAGGGATCTACCTGGCAAAAAGACCACAAGGTCTTAAGCCTATTGAGATCACAACGGCACCTTACCCGGGATTTCCCACAGACCTTCAACCCCTTTTTGCAGTCTTACTCACCCAAGCTGATGGGGTCTCCATTATCAGGGAAAACCTTTTTGAAAACAGATTTCTCTATGCCCTGGAACTCAATCGCCTTGGAGCCAATATTAAAGTGGAAGACAGAGTAGCCTTCATAACCGGGCCAACTCCCCTTGTGGGTTCACCGGTTAAGGCAACAGATCTCCGAGCAGGAGCAGCCTTAATTCTGGCAGGACTCCTTGCAGAAAACACAACCACCCTTTATGAGGTTGAACTTGTGGAAAGGGGCTATGAGGCCCTTCCTGAGAGGCTAAGCTCAATCGGAGCAAGCATTGAGGTCCTCAATCCTTCCTCTCTTGCTAAGAAAGAGGGTTGGGCATAAGCCAGCCTATTAAAAAACACAACCTACGGGTTGTATAGATTTTTTCGCAAGACCTAAAGGTATTGCGGCTACCACAGCATTAATTTTGATTTTGGGTTTTGGTAGCCGCAAGCTTCAGCTTGTGTTAAATTTTTTGATTTTTTGCTTTTTTTACCTACGCAGGCTAAAGGTCTTTCGGCTACCATATATCAAAATCCATTGGATGCAAATACCTTCTTGAAAAAATGGGAACAAGGGTTAACCTTTATTTGGCCCTATGAAAAGACTCCCCATCGGAATCCAGAGCTTTAAGAAAATTAGAGAAGAAGACTACTACTATGTGGATAAAACCAACTTTGTAAAACTTCTGGAAAAGGGAGGATATTATTTCCTCAGTAGACCCCGTAGATTTGGAAAATCCTTACTCTTAGACACCCTGAAGGAGGCCTTTTCAGGCAATAGAGAGCTCTTCAAAGGCCTCTATCTTTATGATAACTGGGACTGGGAAAGGAAACATCCCGTTATAAAAATAAGCTTTGGTATAGGGGTATCAAAAAGCCCTGATGAGCTCATTCAAAACATCTTCTTTCAGCTGAAACTTAATCAGAAAAATCTGGATGTTGAGTGCGAAGAGACTAAGAGCTACTCAAATTGCCTTTATGAGCTTATTTTAAAGGCATCCGATAGGTTTAAAGAAAGGGTGATTATTTTAATTGATGAATACGACAAACCCATCCTTGACAGGATTGAAGAGGTTGAGATTGCCAGAG
>CAYTDX010000026.1:0-16704 GCA_964436655.1 uncultured Caldimicrobium sp. | reverse complement strand
TTGACCTTGTTGCAGGGCTCTGGTGTTATTTCTATCTCCTTAGGCTTGAAACTGATAATCTTGATGAGTATCTTCAGGGGGTGTTGCAGGTCATAGAGAGGCTTGGTGCCATAACCGAGAAGGGAAGATTTGAGATAGGCTTTTTGTTGGATATAGTTGTGGCAAAAACAGGGCTTGACGAGGAGGAGATAATGATTAAGATAATGGAGAGAGGGGGTGAGAAGGTGGAAAGAGAGATAAAGACCTTTTGGGACAGGTTAGCTGATAAGATTCAGCAGAGAGCCCTCCAACAGGGGCTCCAGCAGGGGCTTCAGCAGGGGCTTCAACAGGGGCTTCAACAGGGGGCTTTACAAACCTTAAGCACCGTGAAAAAGATATTACTTGATGCCTTAAGGGATAAGTTTGGAGAGGTGCCGGAAGGATTGAAGAGAAAGATTGAGGAAGAGACAGATGAAGCCTTTCTCGGGCAAATCTTTTACAAGGCCATTGTGGCAAAGAATTTAGAAGAGCTTCTCATCCATTTCAAGTAAAATCATATTCCCCCTCACCTCAGCCCCCTCCCGCTAGAGGAGAGGGAGCTTATTGGTTAGGCTCTCCCGCTTGGGGAGATGGATTTTTTGAGATAGCCCTCTTACCAGGAGAGAGGGAGATTTATCTGGAAACTCTCCCGCCAGGGGAGAGAAAAAATCTGAGGGAGGCTCTCTTACTCAGGGAGAGGGAGTTATATGTGGGGACTCATACACTTTCTTGCTTAGGAGGCACTTAGATGATAAAATGCATCCCATGGAAAGAAACCTCTCCTTTGCCCTTGGCTTTGATATACATCCCATAGTTGAGGGGAGAAAATTTGTTTTAGGTGGAGTTGAAATCCCTTACGAAAAGGGTCTTTTTGGACATTCCGATGGGGATGTCCTCCTGCATGCCCTTACAGATGCTATCCTTTCAGCGGGAAATCTTCCTGATTTGGGGATGCTTTTTCCTGACCGGGACCCGAGCTTTAAAAACAAAGAGAGCTCCTTTTTTGTAGCCAAGGCCTTAGAGCTTATCCAACAGAGGGGCCTCAGGGTCTATCAGGTTGACCTGACAGTTATTTTAGATAGCCCCAGAATATCTCCCTATTATGGGGAGATTAAGCAGAAAATAGCTCGTCTTTTAGGAATTTCCGAGGAAAAGATCGGCCTTAAGGCCCGCACAACAGAAGGCCTAATCTTTCAAAGGGATAGGCCAGGGGTTATAGCCTTAGCCCTGGTTGTTCTTGAAAAATTGTAAAGTTTATTTTAAAAACTTGTATTTTTAAATTTTGATGTTACCTTTTGAGAAGGTAGAGGTTTGAGTTCTTAGAGTCCTACTCTCTAAGGTCTCATCTTCTATCAAATAAGTTTAAAGGGGTTCAGATATGCGTAAAGTGCAGGTTGGAGATGTGGTAAGCATTCATTGTGTAGGAAGGCTTGGTTCTGGTGAGGTCTTTGAAGACACCTCTCAGGGCGATCCCTTTGTGTTTGAGGTGGGGTCTCCTGAGATCATTCCTGGGCTTTCTGAGGCAGTTCTTGGAATGACCGAAGGGGAAGAAAGAGAGGTAGTTATTCCCAAGGAAAAGGCCTTTGGTGAAAGGGACGAGAATCTCATCCGGAATATACCCAGGGAGGGACTGAGTCTTGATGTTGAACCTGCTCCAGGACTTATGCTCAACCTTATTGTGGATACCCCGCAGGGGGAGATGACCTTTCCAGCCATGGTAGTTGAGGTGAGCCCTGAAGAGATCGTTCTGGATTTAAATCCTCCTTTGGCCGGAGAGGACCTCTACTTCAACATCAAACTTGTCAAGATACTCAATGAACCTGAACCAAGGATAATCCTTTAAGAGAAAGGGGGGCCTAAAGCCCCTCTTCTTATCTCATCGGGAAGAGCTCAGCCCCCTTGAGAGGAGCCACTGGTTCTGTAAGGAGCATCTCACCCCGCTTAATCCAGCCCTTTAAGATCTCTGCCACTTCCTTTGATTTGGTATAACTGGTAATAGGAACAGTGGGGACCTCCTTACCCAGGATACTTATCTTTCCGCTTTTCAACTCGGCATAGCTCACAATTCCATAATTACGTTTAATCCCGTTGGGATAGTCCTGAGAGTAATCCACAACCTGTGCCAGAAGGTCTTCATCTGAAAGCCCTGCCCACTCAGCAACCTGCTCGTTAAGAATGGGGATGGGCACTCCCAAGCCTACCGCCAAGGAACAGCCATATCCCAGATGACTGGTGCCAATTAACCACTCTGGCTTCATCTCCTTCAGATCCCCAAGGACCATAAGGGTTGCCGCTGGTTGAATGGGAACCCCTTTGGGACTTCGCTTGACCTCCATTTTATGCTGGGTGCCTGCCCAGACTACATAGCCCTTTGCGCCTCCAAGAAAGATGCGCGTTCCAATGCCAATTGTCTTGAGATAGGGGTCTTTAAGAAGGGGAGAAAGACATCCTGCTGTGGCATAATTGGCATTACCCACATTTGGACGGAGGATGCCCATATAGGTGTAAAGAATCTTGTCTGATAGATTGATGGCTACATTGTAATTTTGATAGGCGTTTCTTGGATTGCATAGCACAGCATTGACGAGGTCATGGATGGTGACCTCCATTTCTAAGGATTTTCTTGGGTAACAGTGGGTTCCATAGGCTGTGGCCCTGAGTAAGACCTTTTTCCCGGCCACAAGATCATGTATGACATGGCCTCCTCCATATAGGAATTGCCCTGGAAAGACCTTATTCAGGGGGTCGTCCTCTCGGGTCTCCGTTGCTCCAATGTAAATGTCAACAGCAGCCAGTCCTGCATAGGCTGGGACATCATTTAACCATACCCGATGGGCCTTAATGGTGGGAATGGAATGTCCAAAGTTGATAAAGGCCCCTGAGGAGCACATAGGAGAAAAGGTCCCGGTGGTAACTACATCCACCTCTTTGGCAGCCTTTACCACACCCACCTCTTTTACAAGGCCGGAAAACTCTTCGGCTGTTAAAACAACGACCTCACCCTTTTCAATCCTCTTATTGATCTCCTCAACACTCCTTCTGACCTTGAATTCTTCCGCCATTTCCTGCCCCCCATTAAAATATAGCTAACTTATAAAAAATAAACTTTATCCGAAAGATAAAAAAATTCAAGAGCCTCCTTTTAAACAGGACCTAAAGGTCTCGGGACTACTTAGCCCTCTTTCCCCTCACCCTGGCCCTCTCTCCATAAAAGAGGGAGGTTGCCTGTTTTTTTAATCTCTTTACTCAATAAAGGTAAGGACCTTATGCCCTTTGGATTCAAGGGCTGAAGCCAGTCCTTCAAGGGGCATCCTTTCTAAGCGAATGTAGTAGACCTTTTCCCCATTCAGGCTCACATCCATCCCGATAGAGATGATCTTACCGCCTCTTTTTTTAATCTCCTCAAGGACATCCTCCAAATGATCCCCCAAGGGCACAATGTCAATTCTTGATGAGGCCTTGAGGATGCCCATGAGTTCAATAAAGGCCTCTAAGATGTCTGTAACAGTGATAATTCCAACCAGCTTTCCGCCAGAAAGAACCGGAAGACCCCCGATTTTGTATTTGTAAATCAGCCGGGCCGCTTCATCTACCGAGGTCTCAGGATCAATAACCACGGGATTTATTATCATGACCTCCCGAAGAGGAAGAGATAATTTCTCTGGAGTAAGATAGGGTCTGAGACTGCTTTCAGTGACCAATCCCTTGAGGGCCTCATTTTCAGTCACAGGAAGATGCCTGATAGAGTGAATTTTCATTAGTTGTAAGGCATCCTCAACCGTGCGTTCAGGAGAGATGGTTATTACCTCCCGGATCATCCAGTTTTTAACCTTCATTCTATAAGCACCTCCGCCTGGCCTTTTTTAAACTATACCACAAAATAGATAGATGCAAGGTATTTGTTTGAGTCCATTAGATTTTTGTGAGTTTTTCACAAAATTAGTCTTTTTCGGTAGCCGCAAGACCTTTAGCCTGCGTAAGTTTGTAAAACAAAAAACCAAAAAAATCTCACGCAAGCTGAAGCTTGCGGCTACCAAACCCCACAAAAGATTTTGAATTTAGAGTTACCCCAGGACCTTTAGCCCGCGTAGGCTTTTGCAAAATAATAAAAATTTTTTCTAAAAAGAAATGGAACTTATACAGGGATTTAAGGGCGAAAGGGGGAATAGCTTTCTATGCAGAGAGATAATCCCTCAGGGCACAAGAAGTTGGGGTGTCAACCTTAAGGAAGTCCTGAATTCTTCCCTGAAAAAGGACCTCTCCTCCCCTTTCTCCACCCTCAGGGCCAAGCTCTACAATCCAGTCTGCAGACTTGATGATCTCAAGATTGTGCTCAATGATAATAACCGTATGCCCTCTATCCACCAGTTCCTGGAGGACCTGCATGAGTTTTTCCACATCTAAGATATGAAGCCCTGTTGAGGGTTCGTCAAGGAGATAAAGGATGGGCTGTTTGTGGATCTTTCCCAGTTCCTTGGCAAGCTTTATCCTCTGGGCCTCCCCTCCGGAAAGGGTTGGACTGGGCTGACCCAGAGAGAGATACTCTAAGCCTATCTCACAGGGAAGGTTTAGTTTGTGGGCAATGAGGGGATAGTTTTTAAAGAAATCCCGAGCGGATTCAAAGTCCATCTCAAGAACATCGGAGATATTCTTGCCCTTAAGGGTCACCTCAAGGGTCTCGGAGTTATATCTTTTTCCACCGCAAAACTCGCAGGTCTGATAGAGGGAAGGTAGGAACTGGATCTCTATCTTAAGTTTCCCCTGGCCTTTGCAATAGGGACACTGCCCCTCAGAGGTGTTGAAGGAGAATCTCCCCTCTTTATATCCCCTTTCTTTAGCCAGTTTTGTCTGGGCAAAGGCCCGACGAATCTCTGTAAATACCTGTATATAGGTTGCAGGCACAGATCTCGGGGTATTCCCTATGGGAGAGTGGTCTACCAGATAGACCTCCTTTAGGCCCTCAAAGCCCTCTATGCCCTTAACACCGTAAAGCCCCTTTTCTCCACTCAGCAGGGCCTTGAGATTTCCATAAAGGGCCTCACAGATAAGGGTTGACTTGCCTGAACCAGATACCCCAACCACGCAGATCAGATTGCCAAGGGGTAATTTGACCTCAAGGTCCTTGAGATTTCTCAGGGTTACACCCTTCAGGGTAAGAAAATTTTCCTGAGGACGGGATTTACTCAAGAGAGTCTTGCGGGCCCTGTTCTGGATGGCCTTAGCTGTGAGGGACTCTGCACACTTAAGGAGCCCGTCCCTTTCCCCTGCATAGAGGATCTGGCCTCCCCTTTTTCCCCCACCTGGCCCGAGATCCACTACATAATCACTCTCAAGAATGACGGTCTCATCATGCTCCACCACCAGAACTGTGTTACCCTTGTCCCTTAACTTTTTCAAGACCCCAAGAAGTTTTAATGTGTCCCTGGGATGAAGACCGATAGTCGGTTCATCTAAGATGTAGGCCACACCCGTAAGATTGCTTCCGATCTCCCCGGCGATCCTTACTCTTTTGGCCTCACCTGCTGAGAGGGTATCTGCCGAACGGGAAAGGGTAAGATAGGATAGACCAAGCTCGGAAAGGGACTGAAGTCGATGCAGGATCTCCGGGATAAGGGTCTCCGCAAGGACCTTCTCTTTGCCTTCAAAGGTAAGACCCTGAATAAACTGATAGGCCCTATCAATGGGAAGCTCGCAGAGCTCGGGTAGAGATACCCCCTGAATCTTGTATTGATAGACCTCTTTCCGGTATCTACTCCCCTTACACTCCGGGCAGGGCCTTTCATCAACCACTCCAAGGCCCCCACAGGTCGGACAGGCACCAACCTTGGTATTGAAGGCAAAAAGAAGGGGATCTGGCTCGGGAAGACTTATCCCACAATCCATGCAGACCCTCTTTTGAGAGAGAAGATACTCCTTAGAAGGGGCCTTCAGAATAACTGAGCCCTTCCCTTCCCCAAGGGCCTTCTCAAAGAGGGCCAAAAAGGTCTCTTCGGACCGGCTCTTACCGATATAGATATCAAGATCGTGTTCTCTAAAACGGGAAAGCTCCGGAAGGGGAGGGATCGAGTAAAGATTGCCGTCAATGCGCACCCTGTTAAAACCCTTCCTGAGAAGACCTTCCAAAAGGGGCCGAAAATGTCCTTTGCGATGCCTGACCAAGGGGGCAAGTACCTCAAGCTCCCCCTTGGGAAAATCCCTCCAGAGCTTGAGAGCTATCTCCTTGAGCTCCTCAAGGGTGTGGGTCTTGAGTTCTTTTCCACAGGAGGGGCAAAAGGCCGAGCTCATTCTGGCATAAAGGAGCCTCAGATAGGGTAATATCTCTGTAAGGGTGCCAACAGTGGATCTTGGAGAAAGCTCCCCAGATCTCTGCTCTAAGGCAACAGTTGCTGGAAGCCCGGATATGTCGTCAAAATCAATCTCCTCATAGAGTTTAAAAAACTGTCTGAGATAGGCAGGCAGGGTCTCCAGAAACCTCCTCTGTCCTTCGGTAAAGATAACATCAAAGGCAAGGGTGGATTTACCAGAACCAGAAAGCCCTGTGATTACGATAAATTTTTCTCTAAGCAGATCAAGGTCAAGATTTTTGAGATTGTGATGTCTCACTCCCCTGAGCTTAATCAGTCTCTCTTCAGCCTTGAATTTTGAGAAATCCTCCTCCCAGCCCCTAAGGGCCTTTCCCTTGAGATATTCCCTGAGATACTGAGAACTGGGAAGATCCTTATCCAGGAAAGCTTCAAGAGGGCCTTCATAGAGGAGATATCCCCCCTTATCCCCCCCCTCTGGACCAAACTCAAGGATCCAGTCTGCCTGAAGCATGACCTCGGGATGGTGCTCTACCACGATAATGGTATGTTCCTTTTCCTTTAAAAACTTGAGGGCCGATAGGAGTTTCTTAACATCCCATAGATGAAGTCCCACTGTGGGTTCATCCAGAAGAAGGACCACCTTTCCGGTCTTTATCTGGGAGAGGACCTCCGCAATCTTTAACCTCTGGGCCTCACCCCCTGAAAGGTGAGATAGGGGCTGGCCAAGCCTCAGATACCCAAGCCCGAGATCCCGCAAGATCTGCAAAAGCCTTTGGATCTCCCCATGATTACCAAAGAAGGTATAGGCCTCATCCACCGTGAGCTCAAGCATCTCTGCAATATTTTTACCTCTCCAGCGGACCTCTAAGACCTCTTCTCTAAAACGCGTTCCCTTACAGACCTCACAGGGAATCAGGAGGTCCGAGAGAAACTGCATCTCCACGACCTCAAAACCAAGGCCCCTGCAATTTGGGCACTGGGCTATCTCGGAATTAAAGGAAAAATTGGTCTCCGTGAAACCTAATTTTTTGGCCTCCCCGGTGCTGGCAAGAAGTTTTCTCAGATAGGGATAAACTCCCAGAAAGGAGGCAACCACTGATCTGGGAGACTGAGCTAAGGGTTCCTGGGTCAGATAAAGAAGCTGATAGGGCTGGGGAAAATGGAAAATCCCCTGGCAATACTCAGGTTTTCTCTTTTCCCTGAGGGCTGAAAGGCCCTTATAGAGGATCTCTTCAAGAAAGGTAGATTTTCCAGACCCAGAGACTCCGGTTATGACTGTCATAGCCCTTAGAGGGATGCGGGCAGAGACATCTTTGAGGTTAAAACGCCTGGCCTGCTTAACCTCAAAGAATTTGTAGGGCCCCTTTTCAGGCCTTTCAGGGGCCCTTTTCCTGTGAATCTCCCTCAAGGCCTGTGAGGTGGGGGTATCTTTTCTTAAGATCTCCTTAGGAGAGCCCGCATGCAGGAGATAACCTCCCCCCTCTCCTCCCTCCGGACCAAGCTCCACCAAAAAATCCGCATTCAAAAGGACCTCAGGGTCATGCTCAACAACCACAACGGTGTTATTCTTGGAGACCAGATGGTGCATAAACTCAAGGACCTTGGAGGTATCCCGGGGGTGAAGACCTGTGGTGGGCTCATCCAATAGGTAGAGGGTCTCCACCAGATTTGAAGAGAGGGCCCGAGTAAGCAGACAACGGCTGACCTCACCACCCGAGAGGGTCTTACTGGCTCTACTCAGAGTTAAATAGGAGAGACCAACTCCTGTGAGGTAGCTGAGTCTTCTCTGTATCTCCAAGGCCAGTCTCTCTCCCACAGGAGGAAGACCTCGCTGAAGGAGTCTCTCCACAAATCTCCTGGCCTCAGCTATCTCCAGCTGATAAAAATCTCCGATATTTAGGCCCTCAATGTAAAACTGAAGGGCCTTTGGATTAAACCGGGTCCCCTGACAGGTAGGGCAGGTCACCTCTCTCCTTATCCTTGAGAGAAGGATGCGAAAGTGGGCCTTGTAGCGCTGATCATTAAGCCACTCTACCACCTCCTTTAGACCATACCAGCTCCCTTCTCCTTCAAAGATCTTTTTCTTGAGTTCCTCGGGATATTGGGAAAAGGGGATATCCAGACTCACACCCTCTTTTCTCAGATACTCAAAGAGGTCCAGTTTCACATCTATAAGAGCTGGAAAGTCAAGAAAGGGGATAGCACCCTTTCTTAGAGAGGCCTCGGGATGCCTAACAAGGGCCTCAAGGTCAACCTTCAGGAGATTTCCAAAGCCCTTGCAATCCGGACAGGCTCCTTGAGAAGTATTGTAGGAGAAAAGGGCAGGACTCTTGGCAGGTGGCTTAAATCCACAGACCGGACACTCTTCCTTAGAGGTATAGGTAAACTCCTCCCCGTAAAGGGTCCTCACCTTAAAGTGATCCGAGATCCTCAGGGCCTGCTCTATGGTAGAGATGAGCTCATGCCTGTATGCCTCTTCAATTTTGAGGCGATGAAGAAGGATCTCAAGCTCCTCCACCTCTGGAAGGGTTTCCATCTCGTCAAGCTCACAGACCTTCCCCTGAAGAAAGACCCTGGTGAAACCCGAGGAGATAAGTCCCTCTTTGAGAAGCTGGAGGTCCCTTTCAACCCTCTGGGGCACAAGAAGGTAGATAAGCTCACCCTGAAAGTTTTTAAAGATATCCCGGGCCAAAGATTCCGGATCCTGTGGAGAGATGGGAATATTACATATCGGGCACTTCGGTTTTGAGAGATGATAGTAGAACATCTTGGAGAAGTGACTGATTTCCGTAAGGGTAGCCACAGTTGAGCGGGAGGTCTTAATGAAGTTTCCCTGGGGAAAGGCAAGAGCAGGAGGAATGTTTTTCAGGTCCTTGACTAAGGGTTTAGGGAGTCTTTCTAAGTATTGCCTTATATAGGTAGAGAAGGTTTCAAGATAACGCCTGCTTCCCTCGGCATAGAGGGTATCAAAGACAAGGCTGGATTTCCCGGACCCGGATACACCGCTAACGACAATCAGATGATAAAAGGGAAGAAAGAGGTCAAAGCCCTTGAGGTTATTCTGGCGAAGCGAGAAGAGTTCTATGTATTTCAAAGGGGTTATTCACCCTTTATTTTCTCCATACGCTCCTGTGCTCTTTTACAGTCAATGCAAAGGGTGGCTTCCGGTCTGGCAATAAGTCTTTTTTCGCCAATCTCAGCCCCGCAGGCCTCACAAATGCCATAACTACCTTCCTCAATCTTTCGCAGGGCCTTCTCAATTTTTTTGAGGAGTTTTTGTTCTCTATCTCTAAGTCTCAATCCCAGCACTAAATTGCTTTCCCTGGTAGCCTGATCTATGGCATCAGGCAGATTTTCAGCCCCCTCTTCAAGCTCCTTTAAGGTTCCCATGACATCTCTCAGGATTTCCTCTCTCCTTTTGAGCAGAAGCTCCTTAAACTGCTGGAGTTTCTCTTTTTCCATCCCCTCCTCCTTCAAGATTATTCTAAGATGACCTCTCCGCTTTTCCCCCCACTTTTATAAGTTAACCTGATGTTTTCTATCCGGATTCCCTTGTGCAGGGCCTTACACATATCGTAAATGGTAAGAGCTGATACGGTAACGGCTGTTAAGGCCTCCATCTCCACCCCGGTTTGGGCACTTGTCTTGACTTCGGCGGTAATCTCTATGGAGGACCGCTCTTTTAAAAATTCAAAGGTTATCTCAATCTGGCTTATGGGTAGAGGATGACAAAGGGGAATGAGCTCTGAGGTCCTTTTGGCAGCCAGAATCCCGGCAATCTTTGCACAGGCAAGAAAATCCCCTTTGGGAACATCCTGAGCCAGAATCCGGGGATAGACCTCCTCAGGAAAGATAACCTCCCCCTTGGCAATAGCCCTCCTTGGCGTGGGAATCTTTTCCCCCACATCCACCATGTGGAGGCTTCCATCTTCTTTAAGGTGGGTAAAATCAGGCATTCCTGCCACCAAAGAGGAATTTTTCCCAGAAACCCTCTTTTTTAGAAGCCCTATTTCCCTCCTTCTTTTCCCTCTTCTTATCCTTTGGAGAGAGACCATTATTGGACGGGGAATTTAGCCAGCCCTCTCCTTCAGCCAACCTTTTAAGAAGCTCCTCCCCTTCAGCGCTTAATTTTTTGGGAAGTTCCACCTTGACCCTCAGAAGGAGATCTCCCCTTTCTCCTGTTCTCCAGTCAGGAAGACCCTCTCCCTTGAGCACTATCTCCTCCTCAGGCTGGGTACCAGGGGGGATCTTTACCTCCAGGGTCTTGCCGAAATAGGGAAGAGTGAGGGTCTCCCCTAAGATAGCAGATACAAAATTCACCTTTATCTCTCCGTAGACATGGTTCTTTTCCCGGCGGAAATAACGATGAGGCTTGACCCTGATTCTCACATAGAGGTCCCCTGGGCGTCCTCCGTAAAGACCCCCTTCACCTTCTCCCTGGAGGCGAAAAATACTGCCATCCTCAACCCCAGGGGGAAGGGATATCTTCAGCGTCCTTTTCCGGCGAATTCTTCCGTTCCCCTTGCAGGAAGAGCACTTCTCCACATAGGTTGACCCCTTGCCTCCACATTCAGGACAGAGATAGGTAACCCTGAAAAAGCCCTCACGGTAATTGACCTTCCCTCTACCCTGACAGTGTTCGCAGAGTTTTACGCCCTTGACAGGGTCATATCCAAGGCCCTGACAGTTCTCACAGGTCTCCCATCTATCAATCTCCAGGTCAACCTGGGTCTCCTCTTTAAAGAGGTCCTCAAAGTTGATCCAGACCTCTGTGGAAAGGTCTGCCCCATTCCTCTTTTTGCCCTGAGGTCCCTCTCCAAAGGAAAACCCAAAAAACTCCTCAAAGAGGTCGGAAAAGCTCTGAAAAATGTCTGAAATATCCTCAAAGCCCCTGTAACCTGAGCTCCTGAGCCCTGCATAGCCCTCCCTATCATAGAGGGCCCTTTTGGCAGGATCTGAAAGGACTTCGTAGGCCTCAGATATGTCCTTGAATCTCTCTTCAGCTGCTTTATCCCCCTGATTGCGATCAGGGTGATACTGCATGGCAAGACGGCGATAGGCCCGCTTTATCTCCTCCTGGGTTGCATTTCTGGGGACCCCAAGGATGGCATAGTAGTCCTTGTAATTCATGGTTCAAAGATCAGGGATTCAGGCTTTTCTGCTTCAGGATCTCGGAGATCTCATAGGGAGTTGTGGGCTTTTCCCTTTTAACCAGGTCTTTGATGTTTTCTGGAGTTACCGCTCCCTGAGCGATTTCTCTTAAGGCTACAACAATCTCCTTATTGTCAGCCTTAACTAAAGGGTCAGCACCTTCCCTTAATTGCCTCACCCTCTCAATTGCAAGGCGAATTAACTTAAATCTGCCGGGAACTGCCTTAAGACAATCCTCAACGGTTACTCTGGCCATTTAACCCTCCTGACTCAAATCCTATACAGCCACTACTTCAGAAACCTCAGGGACCTCTCTTTTGAGATACCTTTCAATACCCATTTTAAGGGTCATCATGGACATAGGACAGCAACCGCAGGCACCCTGAAGTCTGACCTTAACCACTCCATCTTCAGTAATCTCAACGAGCTCCACATCCCCGCCATCGGCCTGAAGCATGGGCCTTACCTTTTCAAGGGCCTTTTCTACGGCTTCTCTCATAACTTACCTCCTGAAATTTTTAAAATAATTTAATACATTTTTTCTTGACAGCAAGCTCCTTTTTCATTACAATCATTTTTAGTTCTCTGCCAAAAAAACGCAACCTACGGGTTGCGGCTACCAGAAACCTTAAAAGAACCATAATTTTGCAGAGAGCTTAAATAAACCTCCTGGAGGGAGAAGATGAGGAGCGATAGGATCAAAAAGGGATTAGAGAGAGCCCCCCATAGATCCCTTCTTCGAGCCCTTGGTTTCAGTGATGACGAGCTTAAGGCCCCTCTTATTGGAATTGCCAATTCCTTCAATGAAATCATCCCCGGACACATCCACCTTAGGGACATTGTCTCAGCGGTTAAGGCAGGGATCAGGCAAGCAGGAGGAGTCCCCGTTGAGTTTGGAGTAATAGGGGTCTGTGATGGCCTGGCTATGAACCATGAAGGCATGAAGTATTCCTTGGTTAGCCGGGACCTTATTGCCGATTCCATTGAGATAATGGCCCAGGCCCATGCCTTTGACGGGCTCGTTCTGGTGACCAGTTGTGATAAGATCACCCCCGGGATGCTCATGGCCGCCTTCAGAATTAATATCCCCTCCATATTGATAGCCGGTGGACCTATGCTGACAGGGGATTTCCGGGGCCGAAAGGTAAATCTCATCTCAGCCTTTGAGGGCGTAGGTAAGGTCAAAGGTGGGGAGATGACCGAAGAGGAGCTTTATGAGCTTGAGGCCTGTGCCTGTCCGACCTGTGGCTCCTGTGCTGGAATGTTTACAGCCAACTCCATGAATTGCCTTACAGAGGCCCTTGGAATGGCCTTGCCTGGAAATGGCACCATCCCAGCGGTTTATGCAGACAGGATCCGTTTGGCCAAAGAGACAGGAAAGACCATTGTTAACTTAGTAAAAAAGGGGCTGACCCCGAAAAAGCTAATCTCGGAAAACTCCTTCAGGAATGCCATTTCCGTTGACATGGCCCTTGGCTGTTCCACAAACACGGTCCTTCACCTTATGGCCATAGCCAAGGAGGCCAAAATCCCCCTTGATCTAAAGACCTTTGATGAGATCTCCCGCCGAACCCCCGTTCTGGCAAAGCTTATCCCCGCTGGTCCTCATAGTGTTCAGGAACTCCACCAGGCTGGAGGGATACCGGCTGTTATGAAAGAGCTATCTAAGCTTGGCTTGATTGATACCTCCGTCCTAACGGTGTCCGGAAAAAAACTTGAAGCTGTCCTCTCTAAGGCTGAAAACAGAAATCCAGAGGTATTAAGACCCGTTGACAAGGCCTACAGCCCTGAGGGGGGTATTGCCATCCTTTACGGAAATCTTGCTCCTGAAGGGGCAGTGGTTAAGACAAGTGCGGTCTTACCTGAGATGATGAAGCACACCGGGCCGGCAAGGGTCTTTAACTCCGAAGAGGAGGCCTACTCAGCCATCCTCTCCGGCAAGATCAAGGCAGGGGATGTGGTGGTAATCCGCTATGAAGGCCCCAAGGGTGGCCCTGGTATGCGGGAGATGCTCTCACCCACCTCTGCTATCATAGGTATGGGACTTGGCGGGTCTGTTGCCCTCCTTACCGATGGTCGTTTCAGCGGAGGAACACAAGGGGCCTGCATTGGCCATATCTCACCTGAGGCCGCTGAAGGTGGCCCCATTGCCCTTGTTGAAGAGGGTGACCTTATTGAGATTGACATACCTGAGAGAAGGCTTGAATTAAAGGTATCTGAAGAGGAATTCTTGAGGAGGAAAAGGCACTGGAAGGCCCCCAAGAAAAAAATAAAAGGGGTATTGAAAAAATATCAATCCTTAGTAAAATCTGCTTCATTAGGAGCTATTTTGGAATGAACCCTTTCTCCAAGCTTGGTAGAGGCTCTCTCAGACTGATTCAGGAATCTGGTGGGATCTTTCTCTTTTTCTGGCAGGCCCTTTTTTATACCTTTTCCCCTCCTTTTAGACTCAGGCTTTATTTCAAACAGATGGAGTTTATAGGGGTCAAGTCCTGGTTAGTGGTTTCTCTGACCGCTCTTTTTTCCGGCATGGTAACAGCCTATCAGGTTCACCATGCCCTCGTTAAATTTGGGGGGCAGAGCGTGCTGGGTGGAGTTGTGGCCCTGACCCTTACCAGGGAGCTCGGGCCTGTGCTTTCTGCCATCATGGTTGTGGCAAGGGCTGGATCTGCCATCACCGCAGAGGTAGGAAGCATGCGTATAACTGAACAGATAGATGCCCTGAAGATCATGGCGGTTAATCCCATACAATATCTGATTACCCCCAGGCTCTGGGCAGCCATGCTTGTTGTCCCCTTGCTAACCGCTATGGCTGATCTAATAGGCATTGCCGGTGGCTACCTTATCGGGGTCTTTGTTCTGGGAATAGATCACGGGATCTTTATGGCAAGAATGGAGGATATGGTAGAGTTGATTGACATTATGAGTGGAATTTATAAATCCATCTTTTTTGGGGCCTTTATGGTAGCGGTCTGTGGTTATAAGGGGTATTTTGCCTCGGGTGGGGCTGAGGGAGTTGGCAGGGCAACTACAGAGGCCGTGGTTATATCCTCTGTGGGTATCCTTATTTCAGACTACATTTTGACCACCATCTTCTTTTAAAGGCCATGATAAAGATTGTAAACCTAAAAAAAAGCTTTGATTCCCATCAGGTCCTGAAGGGCGTTAATCTTGAAATCCCAGGAGATAAGATCACCTTTATCATGGGAGGAAGCGGGACGGGTAAAAGCGTGCTCTTAAAACACATCGTGGGTCTGCTCAGGCCTGATGAAGGGGAAATCTGGTTTGAGAATCAGGATCTTACCAAGCTTTCAGAAAAGGAACTCCAGAAGGTCAGAAAAAAGATTGGCCTTCTCTTTCAGGAAGGTGCCCTCTTTGACTCCATGACAGTGGGGGAAAATGTGGCCTTCCCCTTAAGGGAGCACACTAAGCTTTCTGGAAAAGAGATTGAGGCTCAGGTTGCAGGGCTTTTATCCGCAGTTGATCTCCTTCAGGCCAAGGATAAATATCCCTCTGAGCTTTCAGGGGGTATGCGAAAAAGGGCAGCCCTTGCCAGAACCTTGGCCTTAAATCCTCAGGTCATCCTCTTTGATGAGCCCACAACAGGACTTGATCCCGTCCTTCAGATAACCATTATGGAGCTCATTAAAAAGATTAAGGAGACCTACCATCTTACCTGTGTCATTATCAGTCATGATCTCATCCTTGCCTTCAAGTATGCTGATTACATTGCCTTTTTGCATGAAGGCCTTATCATAGAAGAAGGGGATGTTAAAAAAATCAAGGCCTCAAATCATCCCTTTGTAAAACACTTTATAGAGAGTGCCCTTTTAGAAAATAGTTCTCAGGAGGTGTAAAGATGGCCAATAAAGGTGCAACGGAGATAAAAGTAGGGATCTTTGTTTTCTTGGGAATCCTTGCCCTATTATATCTTACCTTCAGGCTTGCTCAGGAGGCCTTTGTCCCCAAGGATACCTATCGCCTTTATGCAGTCTTTGATAGCGTATCTGGGTTAATTAAAGGGGCCAAAATTGAGATGGCAGGGGTCCCCATTGGGAAGGTCGGCGAGATAAGCCTTACCCCTGAAGGTAAGGCCAAAGTAGAGCTCCTGGTCTTTAAAAGGTATAAGGTCCAGGAAGATGCCACAGCTGTTGTGCGGACCTTTGGGGTCCTTGGGGATAAGTTTGTGGAGATCCGTCCTGGAAGCTCTCAGGCCTATCTATCAGAGGGAGGGATGATTGCCAAAACCGAGAGTCCCGTTGATCTTGATCAGATTCTGGCAAATATTGGACCTACGGTAGAAGGCCTAAAAGAGGTCCTTGGGACCCAGGAGGGTAAAGAAAATCTCAAGATCCTTGTGGCCAATATAAAGGACGCCTCAGAGAGCTTTAAAAAGATCGCCGAAAAGGTGGAAAAGGGACAGGGCACACTGGGCAAATTAGTCGCTGATGATAAGCTTTATAAAGACCTCTCGGCAACCTCTCAGAGCCTGAAAAATATTGCCCAGCAGATTGAAAGGGGTGAAGGAACCTTAGGAAAACTGGTCAAGGATGAGGCCCTTTACAGGACCTTAAAAAATACCGCTTCTAATCTGGAGAAGGTCTCCCATAAGCTTGAGAGGGGTGAAGGCACCCTGGGTAAACTCATTAACGAAGATGAGCTCTACAAGGATCTTAGGGTCCTTTCCAAGGACCTGAAAAATACCGCCCAGAACCTTGATAAGATTGTTGCCCGTTTGGAAAAGGGCGAAGGAACCTTAGGAAAACTCCTGAAGGATGACTCTCTGTATACCGAGGCCAAAAAGACCTTAAAGAGTGTGAATAGAGCAGCTAAGGGAGTAGAGGAGCAAGTGCCTGTAACAGTCCTTGGAACGGTAGCTGGAGCAGCTATGAAGTAAGCATTTATTATTTAGATTGGTTTTCTTGAGGTAGCCCTGGCAGTAGGTTGCAAGGTTTTTGATTTTTTGTTTTCTGGTAGCCACAAGCTTCAACTTGCGTCAAATTTTTTTGATTTTGAAAACCTGCCGCAGGCTAAAGGTCTTGCGGCTACCTAAATCTTTTCCCCCTAACCCTTGCCCTTTCCCACAAGAGAGGGGGAGCACCCCTTTTTTTTCTTGCGGGCCGAAGGTCTTACGGCTACCTAATCTATGACCCTTGATTTTTCGTTTTTGGTAGCCGCAACCTTCAGGTTGCGTGAAATTCTCTCGCAGGCTAAAGGTCTTGCGGCTACC
>CAYTDX010000025.1:0-16870 GCA_964436655.1 uncultured Caldimicrobium sp. | reverse complement strand
GGGTCTCACTTACAAAAGATCTCAAAATAGATGTTTTCTGGTTCTTCAGAATGAGAGGCCTCTCCCAGTACCTGTTTGGCCCTTACCTCTTCTCCGAGATTGACCTTAATTAGGCTGAATCCGGATATAAAGGCAAAACATTGCTGATTTTCAAGGGTTATTGTAAAAGAATTCTGGATAAAGCTAATTTTTTTTACAATACCTGAAAGGGGAGCCTTGATATTTGCTCCAGACCTAACCTTTCTTTTAAATTTTCCCGGAGTAATAACCCCTTCAGTAATAGGATCATATAAAGGTGGTCTCCCTTTAACCTCCCTTGAATCCCTCTTTAGCAGGTTATCTTTAAGGGGTATGTCTTTAGAATAAGAGGATCCTTTCATTTTTTCTGTGTAATAAATTTCTTTTAACTTTTTATTCTCCTCTAATCTTGCTTCATAATATCTTTTTAATCTTTTTATCTCGTTAATTTCAGCTTCTAATTTTTTTTGAATGTTTTCATTGACCTTCTTTAATAATTCATATCTTTCTTTGTTTTTATGGTAATTTTCTTCTGCACCAATAAAAGATATATTTTCCCTTAAAAGGCCTCCTTTAATCAAGGACAAAACATAAATTCTCTTTATATATTTTAGTCTTTCTTCTTTAAGCCTTAGTTCCTGATTAAGATTATAAAGTTTGATTTCTAAAAGTTTAATTCTATTTTCAATGGCATTCTGGGCAAAGATAAAACAGGGCAAAAAAGCAAGGATTAAGATATTCCAAAAAAGGATTTTCATATCCTTTTTAAAAATAAAATTAATAGAAAAGCAGGATAAACTAAGATTAAAGAGAAAAAGTATATAAATAAAAGGAAGATTTCAAAAGGATTATTAAGAGGAGGATAAATTTTTAGAATAGGAAAATAGTAGATTATTTCATCTGTAAGCAGATAATAAACAAGGAAAGATGTCAAAAATATAAAAAATAGAGGAAGGGCTAAAATCAAAAAGCGAATAATTGAGAGATGAAAGATATTACCTCCTAAAAGCTGAAAGATTTCGTTGTGATCTTTTAGATGATGAATAAGGCTTCGAATAACAAAATAGAAAAATAAAAAGTAAAAGAGATTCCAGAGAAAAAGAAAGATTAGAATAGCAAGATTTGAGTATTGCCAGAGAAAAATATCTTTCTGCTGAAGGGGGTCAGAGATTAATTCAAGGCCTCCCTTACTCATCTTCTGCCAGATCTGAAGGTCTCGTTTTAATTGGGAGAATTTTTCAGGAGAAGTAAGATAAACCCTTATGAGATAGGGAAACCAGCCGGAAAGGTCCTTTTCTTCTAAAATCTCCCGTGGTATTTGGTTTTCAAGGGTTTGGAGTAATTCTCTTGGAGAGACAATCTGGACCTCCTTTATGTAAGGTAGCTGGCTCAAGGCTTCTCTAATATCCTTTGAACTCGGGAGGTTCTTCTGGGGATAAAAGAGGATAGAGATCCCCCTTTGTCTGATAAAGGTTTCTGACAAGTGTTTTACATTAGTGTATGTAAAGAAGGCAAAGAGAGTAAAAAATGACCAGAAAAAGAAAAATAAATATAAAAGTAGGTAATAGAGGAGCCCCTTTTTTATTTCAAGTTTTCCAATAGAGGTCCACATCTTTTACCAGTTCTCCCCGATTTAACATTATGATTCGGCCTGGCCTTTTAGATATTATCGTTGGGTCGTGAGTTGAGAGTAAAATGGTTTTTCCCTCCCGGTGTAGATTTAGAAGAAGTTCAATGACCTCACCAAGGCTGAAAGGGTCAAGGTTCCCAGTAGGTTCATCAAGAATAAGCACAGGAGGATCTTTTATTATGGCCCGGAGGATTCCCAGTTTTTGCTGTTCTCCACCTGAGAGCTCCTTCACTTTCTTTTTGGCCTTATGAGCAAGATTAAATCTCTCAAGCCATTCATAAATAAAAAACTTGACCTTTTTTATCTTTTTTCTGGCAAGGGCCAGGGATATTTCTAAATTTTCATAAAGAGAGAGTTCGGAAAAGAGTTTGTGGTCCTGAAAGACAACACCTATTTTTTTCCTTATTTTTATAAGATCTTTATACCTTAGTTCTGAGTAAGGGACACCCTCCCAGTAAAGTTCACCCTCTGTTGGTCTTTCCTGGGCATAGATGAGTTTTAGAAGGGTGGTTTTACCTGCCCCTGTTGGACCGGTAATTAATAAAAAGTCCTCTTTGGGGATCTCAAGGGAAATCTTATGGAGGGCCTTGTAATAGGGTGGATAGATCTTGGTAACATCTTCAAGTTTGATAAGACTCATTAAATTTCAATTATATAGGATTTAAGCAAATTTAAAAGCCCTGAAATCCTCCTCCTAAGGACTTGATAAAAAGAACCTGCCTTTTAAGCCTTTCACCTTGATAGAAAATTAGATCTAATCTTGCAGATAGAAGCTGTCTCTCGCTATCAAGGACATTCAGATAGTTAGTTAACCCCTTTTCAAACTTCAGATTGGCAAGCTGATAAAGTCTTTCAAGGGTTTTTATTCTCTCTTCGGTCTCTTTAAGTTTATTTTCCGTGCTTTCAAGCTCGGTTAAGGCCGTGCTTACCTCAAAAAAGGCATTTTTAACGGTCCTTACATACTGATATAGGGCCTCTTTTTTCTGGGCCTCCTTTAGTTCAACCTGAGTCTTTCTCCTCCCAAAGTCTAAAAGGGTGCCTGAAAGGATACCTGCCAGATTCCAGTATCTGGCACTGGCCTGAAGAAGACTTGATAATTCCAGGCTCTGCAATCCTAAGGCTGATGTCAGGGAAATACGGGGAAAATAATCAGCCTTTGCCACAGCTACATCGTATTCTGAGGCCCTGAGCAGGGCCTCTGCCTGCAGGATATCCGGTCGCTTTTCAAGGATCTCCGAGGGCAAAAGGGCTGGGATCTTCAGTGGTTGGGAAAAGTTACCCTCCTTTGAAATCTTCTTTTCAAAGAGATCCTTAGGGGACCTCCCTAAGAGCAAGGAGAGTTGATCCTGATAGAGGGCCTTTTCTTTCTTTAAATTTTCAACAAGTATCCTTGTATTCTCATATTCTGCTCTGGCCTGTAAAAGAGGGAGTTCATCTATAAGTCCATAATCAAACTGCTTTTTTTTCAATTCATAGGTCTCTTTCAGAACTCTCAGAAAAGCCTCGGCTACTTCTAATTTTTGGGAGGCTGTCAATAGATCAAAATAGGTATTTATTACAAGACCTGTAAGGGTAATTTCAAGGCTTTTCCTTCCATAAAGACTTGCAAGGTATTGGTGAAGGAAGGACCTTTCCTGATTCTTGATGCGATTAAAAAGATCAATCTCGTAGAGGACTGAGAGATTCAATTGATAGTTAGAGGTGGTTTTCCCGGGTTTTGGGGCTAAGGCCTCACCTGAGGTCCTTTCCCTTTTTATCTGGCCTCCATAGCCTACAAGAGGCCATTTTTCAGCCTCTATAAGATCTAATCTTCTTAAGGCCTGTTCAAGTCTCTGTGAGGCAATAAGAAGGTCATCATTAGCTTTCAGGGCCTCTTCAACTAAGGCATTTAAGAGGGGATCATTAAAATCTTCCCAGTACCTCTCCTTGAGGGTCTCATTAGTTAAGACCTTACCATTAACTTTGGCGGGGAGGGGAAGATCTACCTTTGTAGTCTCCACCTTTGGTGTACAGGAGACAAATAATGAGCTTGCAAGTATCAGCAGGATAGAGATTTTCCCTCTCAGGGTTATTTTTTTGATGAGATAATAGAGAAGGGGGATAAAGAAGATCCCGATGAGAGTAGCAAAGAGCATTCCACCGACAACTGTCCAGCCGATTATGTGTCTGCTGGCTGCACCAGCTCCAGAGCTTAAGGCCAGAGGAAGGGCCCCGGCAATAAAGGCAAAGGAGGTCATAACAATGGGTCTATAGCGCAGACGGACCCCTTCAAGGGTAGCCGAGACTAAATCCATACCCTTTTTCAATCGCTCCTCTGCAAACTCAACTACAAGAATGGCGTTTTTTGCTGAAAGTCCAATAAGGGTGATAATACCTACCTGAAAGTAGATGTCATTTTCAAGGCGAAAGAGGTTAAGGGTTAACCCGGCACCCAGTAAGGCAAAGGGTATGGAAAGCATAACTGCAAGAGGAGCTGACCAGCTTTCATAAAGGGCAACAAGGATGAGATATACAAAAATCGTCGCATAGAGCAGGTTCCGACTACTCTTTTCCTGAACCCTCAGTTCCTGAAAACTTGCCCCGGAAAAGGAAACAGTATATCCTTCTGGAAGGACCTCTCTGGCCACTTCAGTAATCGCACTCAAGGCCTGACCACTGGAATAACCGGGTTTGGGCTCTCCAAGAATCCTTGCCGAGGGAAACATGTTGAATCTTTCAAGAACCAGGGCATCAGAGGTCCTTTCTACCTGGATAAGATTACTCAGGGCAACGAGCTTGCCCAGTTTGTTTTTGACAAAAACCCGGCTATAATCCTTTAAATCCTGCCTGAAGTCACCCTCTGACTGCAAGTAAACCCTGTAAACCCTCCCAAAGAGATTAAAATCATTTACATAAGCTGAGCCAAAGGTTGCAGAAAGGGTTTTATAGATATCCTCAACCTCAACCCCATAGGCATAGGCCTTTTCTCTGTCCACCTTAACCACATAATAGGGAGTTCTGGGGTCCAGGGTCGTTCTCAAGGCCGTAAGTTCTGGTCTTTCACTGGCTTTAGCCAGAAGCTTCTGGGTGACCTCAAAAAGGGCAGGGGTTCCTCTCCCGAGACGATCCTGGATATACATCTCAAATCCACCTGTCCTTCCGAGCCCCATAATGGTTGGGGCATTGACAACAAAGATGAGGGCCTCCCTTTCCTTTGAAAGGGCCATATTAAGCCTCTGGGCAAGGCCAAAGGAGCTTTGCTCTTTTCCCTTTCTTTCACTCCAGTCCCTAAGTCCAATAAATCCGCCTGCTGAGTCGGTTTTGTATGTTAAACCCTGAAAGTCAAGGCCAGATATAGCAACATAACGGTCAATCTGAGGGGTCTGGAGAAAGATCTTTTCAACGCGAGAAACAAGTTCTTCTGTGCGTTTAAGGGAGGATCCAGGAGGGAGATTGGCAAACCAGAATAGGGCACCCTTATCCTCCGGGGGAACAAGACTTGTAGGAAGCCTTTTATACACAAAGTAGCTTAATGGAATAACCAGGATAAAGAGCAGGAAAAAAGGGAGGGGTCTTTTTAAGATGAAGGAGACATTGTGGATAAAGCTTTTTCGGCTGAGTTCAAAGAGATTTTGAAAAAATCTGACCGGAGGGATGGGCGGTTTTTCCTCCCTTTTTAGGATCAGGGCACAAAGGGCCGGTGTTAGAGTAAGGGCTACCAGGCCTGAAAGGATCATGGATGTAGCAATGGTTATAGCAAATTGCTGATAAAATCTTCCGGTAAAGCCCCCCACAAAGGAGGCTGGTATAAAGACCGCTGAGAGCACAAGCACAATGGCTATAACAGGAGAGGAAATCTCCTCCATGGCCTTAAAGGCTGCCTCTTTCGGGGCAAGTCCCTCTTCACGCATGATCCTTTCCACATTTTCTATGACAATTATAGCATCATCCACCACAAGCCCGATGGCAAGGATTAACCCAAAGAGGGTCAAAAGGTTAACTGAAAATCCAAAGGCAAAGAGAAAGGCAAAGCATCCGATGATGGAGACAGGAATGGCAAGTATGGGGATGAGGGTAGCCTGCAAATGTCCCAGAAAGAGATAGATTACTACCACCACCAGTAATACCGCAATCCCCAGTGTAAGGAGCACCTCTTTTATGGATTCTTTGATGAAAATGGTAGGGTCATAGGGAAAGAAAAATTTTATGTCTGGAGGAAATCTCTGGCTCAACTCCTGCATAAGCCTGTCTAGCTTTGCAGATACATCAAGGGCATTGGCACCGGTTGAGAGGAAAATACCAACAGGGACAACCTTTTGTCCTTTAAAGAAGGAGTTCCGATTAAAGGTTTCTGCAGAGAGTTCAATCCTTGCAACATCCTTAAGTTTGAGGGTTGAACCATCGGGCATCTCTTTCAAAATGATCTCTCCAAATTGGGCAACCTCTGAAAATCTGCTTTCTCCCTTTACAGAGAAGGTAAAAAGGTTTTTGCTCTGAAGGGGCTCTGAAGACAAAATCCCCCCTGAAAACTGCTGATTCTGTTTGGTGATGGCCTGGTAAACCTCAAGGGGAGTTAGGTTGTATTGATAGAGCTTATCTGGAATCACCCAGACCCTGATGGAATAGCGTTTTTCGTCAAAAACTATGGCATCTCCAACCCCTGGAATCCTTTTGATCTCGTCAACCACATTGAGGATTACATAATTGGAGAGCTCAACGGGATCTCTCTGGTTGCCTTCCGAATAGAAGGCAACTACCTTCAGAAAGTCAGGGCTCCTTTCTCTTACCTGAATTCCCTGCCTTCTTACCTCCTCAGGTAGCCGTGGAAGAACAAGCTGAACCCGGTTATTGACATCCATTTTAGCCACATTGGGGTCTGTTCCTACCTCAAAAAAGACATTCAGGGTATAGATGCCTGAAGAGGAGGAGGAACTGATCATATAAAGCATGTTTTCTACACCATTTATGGCCTCCTCAATGGGTGCAGCTACACTTTTGGCTATGGTTTCAGCATCTGCTCCTGGATAAGTAACAGTTACGGTAATTTGTGGTGGAGTAATGGTTGGATACTCCTTTACTGGGAGGACCTGAAGGGCTATGACTCCAAGGAGAACAATAATGATGGATAAAACAATGGCAGATTTAGGTCTTTTTATAAAAAAGGAAGAAATCATTTGAGTTCCTCAAGAATCTCTTCAATCTTCACCGTAGTGTCCGGTCTTAGCTTGACAAGATTATCAAGAACGATTAGCTCCCCGGGCTTCAGTCCCTTTTCAAGGATATAGTAATCCTGATAGGGGAACCCGAGGGCTATCAATCTTGGTCTAACCCTACCATTCTCTATGACATAGACATAACTTCCCTGAGGCCCTTGCATAACTGATCTTTGCGGAACAAGGATGGCCTTTTTCGGATAGCCTTTTATTTTTATGCGAACAAAGGTCTGGGGGAGGAGCTCCCCTCTGAGGTTGGGGAAAGTAGCCCTTACCTTTAGGGAGGAGGTCTCGTCTAATTTGGTGTCCACAAAGTCAATGGTTCCTACCTGAGAATAAGGTAGATTATCACTTTTCAGGAGATGGACCTTTTTGTGAAGCAGGCTCTTTAAATTGCTATCCAGTCCAAGGACTCCCAAATCTCTTTCAGGGATGGAGAACTCTACATAAAGGGGGTGAATCTGGGTGATGGTGGTTAGAAAGGTCCCGGGAGTGACCAGATTCCCTACATCTATTTGTCTTTTGCCGATTATACCGGAGATTTCAGCTCTGACCTCTGTATATTTGAGGTTAAGCCCTGTCTGGAGCAGATTGGCCTGAGCCTCTTTCAGACGAGCCCTTGCGGATTCAAGATCCGATAGGACCCGATCTCTCTCGCTCTCACTGACCAGCCTATCTTTTACAGCCGAAGAGACCCTCTGCCAATCCCGCTCTGCTCTGTTTAGCTCTGCTTGGGCCTTTTCCACCTGGGCCCTGGCCATCTCATACTGGGCAAGATAGTTATCCCTCTCAATAAGAAAGAGGAGATCCCCTTTTTTAACGGGGGAGCCCTCTTTAAAAAACATCTTTTGCAGGATTCCTGTAACCCTTGCCACAACTTTTACTTCACCAGGACTTATGGTCCTGGCAGGATAGAGCATTTCAAAGGAGATCTCCCGGGGCTCTTTGATCTTGAAGGCCTTGACAGGGATCTCTTTCAGATGTGGTCCTGGCAACTTTTTTTCCTCTTTGGCTTTGCAGGAGATAAGGAGAAAGACCCCCATCAGAAGTATAAAAAATCTTTTTATCACTTTTTGCCCTCCTCAGCTTCTTTAAGCACACCCTTTAAAAAAATATCTACATAGTGCTTTATCACTTCTTCTTCAGATGGGCCTTCTTTGAAATTAAGGCCTTTGATCTCCTTTGAGTGAAAATAGGAAAAAAAGAGCCCCAAGAAGGCCTGAGCAAAAATCTGGGAAGGAATGGATTCCCTTAAGAGCCCTCTTTCCTGCAGTCTTTTGAAGTAAAGTGAGAGCTCCTTTAAGATGTCTTCAATGATTTTTTGATAGGAGTCCCTTATGATCTCAGGATATCTGGGAAGTTCCGAGAGTATGATGCGAATGAGGGCCTTTTTTACCCGTAAACGCTCAAGAAAGGCCATAGCAAGGAGTTTAAGAGAGTCTTCAACGGGTTTATCCTCAAGTTCCAGGGTGAGCTCCTTTAGTTTTGGAAGAAAAGAAAAATGTTCAATAACCTTTATAAAGAGATTTTCCTTGGTCTGAAAATGGCGAAAAAGGGTAACCTCAGATACGCCAGCTGTTGTGGCTATGTCTTTGGTTGCAGCTCCGAGATAGCCTTTTTCCGAAAAAAGCTTTAAGGCTGATTCTAAGATGCGCTTCTTGGTATCCTTTGCCATATCAATTTAAGTAAGCACTTACTTTCAATAAGTATTAATAACATTTCTTTTGAAATTGTCAATAGAGTGTAGGGGGCTGTTCTGAAAATTTGTTTTGGCGGTTTCGTTAGTCACAAGACCTTCATCCTGCGTGTATTTTCAAAAAGCCGAAGGCCTTCCAACCATCCAGACTTTTTCTCTAAGCTAAGAGAAATAAAAATTTTCTAAAAGAATGGGCACTTATGCATTTTTAGAGAGTTCTTTGTCTTAACAATATTAATAAAATTTTAAGATTTTAGAAAAAAATTACGGCTAAAAAGGACTTTTTTTCATTTTTTGCCGGATAATTAAGGATTTTAATCTTTGACAATGAGAACTAAGGCCATATTATTGTAATTCAATAAAAATCTTGATAGGGAGGTGTTGTTATGCGGAAAAAAAGGATTTTAATGAGTTTATTCGCTTTTTCTTTGATTCCTTTTTTTAATTTTACTGATGCTAAGGCCTCTTTTGATCATTCGCAGGTAGTCAAGGGAAACTTTACAGCCGGGCAGGAGGTTACCAAACAATGTCTTCAATGCCATGAAAAACAGGCTAAAGACTTTATGCAAACCTCTCATTGGAAATGGAAGGGTATTCCAAATCACATAGGTAAGTTTCAAAATCCAGGGAATGCTAAAAAAGAGTGGGGAAAAATTAACATGTTTAATAATTTTTGTGTAAATCCCATGGGTGGAAATTTTGAATTTTGTGGTAAATGTCATGCAGGCTATGTATCCGAATATGCCAAATGCTTAGAGTGTAATCCCTTGGATATAGACTGTTTGGTATGTCATACCAAGGATAAGGAATACTTTAAAAACAAAAAACCTGGTGGCAAAGTTGACCCTGTAGCCCTTACAAGAGCAGCCTCTCAGATTGGCAAACCTCAGAGATTTAACTGTGGATGGTGTCACTTTGCTGGTGGAGGTGGAGATAATGTAAAACACGGGGGGCTTTATAGTAAAATGGGAGGCAAAATTCCTCGTGAAGTGGATGTCCATATGGGAGGGGCTGACATGGCCTGCCAGGACTGTCATAAAACCAAGAATCATAAAATCGCAGGGGCATCAACCATGCTTGCTACATTTACCGAACGGGTTGCCTGCACGGATTGTCATGAAGAAAAATCAGTACACACCAGTTCTCCTGCTGGTAAGATGATCTCCAAGCATCTAAAGAGTGTAGCCTGTGAAACATGCCATATACCGGGAATTGCCAGAGGAGGTATTGCTACAAAACTTGACTGGGATTGGAGTTATGTTGGCAAAGATATGAAAGATCTGGAGAATAAAGAGGAATATGGTAGGGAGGTCTTTGCTAAACATAAAGGTGTCTTTAAGTGGGGTGTAAATGTAATCCCCACATACATGTGGTACAATGGAAAGCTGGAAAGATATATAATGGGTGATAAAGTAGATCCCGCTAAAGGTGTTGAGCTAAATAAACCTCTTGGCTCCATCAAGGATCCCAAAGCTAAGATCTTTCCCTTTAAAGTGCACACCGGTAAACAGCCCTATGACAAAGAATATAAGCATTTGCTGGTCTTTAGAGTCTGGAAGTCCCTCTGGACCGATTATAACTGGGAAAAGGCCTTACAGCTTGGTTCAAAGGAATCCGGATTGTCCTATAGCGGAAAATTTGATTTCATCAAAACAGCCTATTACATTGCAGCCAAACATGAGATTGCTCCTAAGGAAATGGCTCTTACCTGTAATGACTGCCATTACAAGAAGAGGATGGATTGGAAGGCCCTTGGCTATCCTGATGATCCAGCCTTGGTGGGTGGAAGATTCACTAAAGGCATAGTAAAAAAGAGCAAGTAAGTTTCAAAGAAAAAAGGGGGAGGAATTCTCCCCCCTGCTTTAATCTTTTCATTCATCCAGAATAATTTATAATCATTTTAATGCTCGAGATCCTTTTCCTTGGAACAGCCGGGGCCCGCTATGTGGTAGCAAGACAGTTCAGGGCATCAGGCGGCCTTTTTCTTAAAAGGGCTGGAGATTCCCTTTTACTTGACCCTGGCCCGGGCTCCCTTGTTTACCTGGCTAAATATAAAATCTCCCCTGAAAAGATAGCTGCCCTTATTGTCTCTCATAAACATCTGGATCATTCAGCTGATATTAATGTCCTTGTGGATGCTATAACTGAGGGGGGCTTTAAAAAGAGGGGTAGGGTATATTTGCCAGAGGAGGTTTTGCGAGAGGGCCTGCTTTTACCTTATCTAAGGGATGCCCTGAGAGAAGTTATAATTCTCTCTGAAAAAGATACCTATCAGGTAGGATCTTTGGTTTTTCACACCACCAAAAGGTTATTGCATTCAGCAGAAAACTATGGTTTTATCTTTGAGGTGGATCAGGACAAAAGGCTGGGTTTAATTACAGATACTGCTTATTTTGAGGGACTCGCTGAGGAGTTTAAAGGGATTTCCCACCTGGTTGTAAATGTAGTTCGTTATCAATCTAAGGAGGGTGTTTTGCATCTTTCTATTGCTGATGTAAAACTTCTTTTAAAAGAACTCAGGCCTGAGCTCACCATCCTTACCCATTTTGGAATGACCATGCTTAAGGCCAATCCCTTTAAAGTAGCTCGGGAACTGAGTGCTGAGCTAAATCTGCAGGTGATTTCTGCCTATGATGGTATGAGGGTAAATCTGTGAAGATTTTGGGTGTTGACCCCGGTCTTTTGAATCTTGGATGCGCCCTTATTGAGATTAAAAATACTTGCCTCAGTCTGATTAGGGCTGAGACCCTCAGGTCTCCTTCAAAGGAATCTCTATCTAAAAGGTTATATCATTTGTATCAAGCCTTTGGGGATTTTCTGATGTTTGAAAAACCAGAGCTTATAGCCATTGAAGAGCCCCTCCCCAAGGTCAATCCTCATGCAACGGCCAAGGTCTCTCAGGCCCAGGCCATTGTGCTCTTAAAAGCTGAGGAGGAATCCTTATTAATAAGATCTTATAATCCCGCTTATTGGAAGAATTTTTTGTGTGGAAATGGAGGTGCCTCTAAGGGAGAGGTCAAAAAATTTTTAAGGGCCTTTGTAGGAGGGGAATTTGATGCTAAAATCAAGGACGACCATACCTCGGATGCCCTGGCTTTAGCCCTTGTTTGTGCCTTTGAGTTAAATCTTTTATAGGGGAGCACCATGCTTTATAAGGTCAAAGGAAAATTGAAGGAGGTCTTTTCTCCCAATAGAATTGTCCTTGAAAATGGAGATCTTTACTGGGAGATTTTCATGCCCTTTAACCTGACTGAGATACTTCGCCAGAATTTTCTGGAAAAGGAGATAGAGATCTTTGTTGTCCCCCTTCTCAGAAAGAACGAATATCCTGAGCTTTATGGATTTTTAGATAGAGAGGAAAGGGAGCTCTTTATCAAACTTAACTCCTTAGCTAAGGTTGGCCCTAAATTAGCCTTAAATCTACTCTCTATATTTAGTCCAGAGGAGCTCAGGAAGGTTGTCGAGGAAAGAGGAATCAAGGAATTGGCTAAGGTCCCGGGGATAGGGGAAAAAAGGGCCGAAAGGCTTTTTTTGGAACTGAAGGGGCTTTTCGGGAGAATCTCCAAAAAGGGTCTAACCATCCCTCTTGAAAAGGAAAGGATTATACTTGAGGCCAAGAGCTGTTTGGTAAATCTGGGATTTCAGGGAAAGGAGGTGGAGGAGACCCTTTTTAAGGTCTTTGAAGAGGATGATAATCTTGAGGTCCTTATTAAAAAGGCCCTAAAAGAGCTTGCTCCAGCCTTTCAGGAGGAAAGGCCCTGAAAAGAAGGGACTTTTTAAGAACTCTAAGTTATTTTGCCCTGGGTCTTTTTGGTTATCTCGGAATCAAAAATCTCTCTTATCTTTCGCGCCCAGCCCCTAAAAAGGTTTTTATTCCCAAACCTGAACTTGAGAGGATAAAAAATCTATATCTTGGAGAGGATTTTATCTTGGTGAAAAGGGAAGGGGGGTTCTTAAGTTTTTCCAGAAGGTGTCCCCATCTGGGGTGCAAGCTCAACTTTGATCCTGAGACCGAATTGATCCTTTGTCCCTGCCATCAGAGTAAATTTACCCTTAAGGGTAAATATATAAGTGGCCCTGCTAAAAGGGATCTGAAAAAATTTTTATCCACTCTCAAAGAAGGGGGCTTAGAGATTGAGATCACTTAGGGGAACAATCTATCTCCCTCTTGCCTTTCTTACCTCAGCCTCCTTAGCGGTTTCTGTCCTTTCCGGAGTCTTTTTGAGTTTCCACTATTTTTATCATCAACCTCTTCTCAGTGTTTTGCAGATTGAAGTCCAGGTCCCTTCAGGGGCCCTTTTTCGCAATGTTCACTATTTTTCCTCACAGGTTGCCTTAATCTCTCTTTTTTTTCACCTTTTAGAGAGTATTTACAAAAGGCTTTACCTTTTAAAGGGCCGGATCTCCTGGTTTTTTCTAAATTTTTCTTTTTTTCTACTTTTATTTATCACCTTTACAGGCTACCTTTTAAGAGCTGATGAGATGGGTGAGCTTGCAGGGAATATTGCAGAAAACCTTTTGATGACCCTTCCTGTTTTAGGAGAATGGGCCAATAAAGTTATCTTCTCTCTCTCTCAGATTGGCTTAAGCAGGGTATATCACTGGCATATTTTTTTAAGCTTTTTCCTGATCCTTGGAGTTTTTATCTGGCATGTGAAAATAAAGGCCCTCTTTCGGTGGGAGAGGAGTCATTATTTTGTGGGTGTGGTTATTCCCCTTTTTTTTATTGAATTTCCCCTTAAACCCTTTCAGGGTTTAATTGCCAGAGGGCCTTGGTTTTTTGTGGGAGCTCAGGAAATGCTCAAATTTTTGCCCCCCTCTTTTGTCCTTCTATGGCTGATTTTACCTCTATTGATTCTTCAAGGTTATTCTTTTTATCCACTCTGGTCAAACTTTTTTAACCTTTTTCTATTATTTTATCTGATTAGTTATGTTATTTTTTCACTACTTTTTTTATTTGAGAGCCCTATCTATTAAATTTTGCTACCAATGAGGATTTCAATTATTTCAGAAGTTATCTCTTCTTGTCGTTGATAGTGTTTAGCAATCTGAAGTTCTGTGATTTTTCTCTCAATATTGGTGGATGCATTTTCCATACTTTTAATCCTGTAATAGGCCTCACTTCTAAGTGATTCTAAATAGGCCCTATAAAGTCCGATAAAAATGATTTCTTCAAGAAACTTATTCAGCAGGATCTGGGGTTTTAGATAAATTAAAGGGGGAGAGGAAAGGGGAGGAATATCTTTAATTTTCTTGATATTAATGGGCAAGATCCGTTCAAAATGGATAAAACTTTGTTTTTCCGTAATGGCTGTAAAGCACAAATAGATATCGGTAGGGCCAGAGCGTTTGAGGAAGGCAAGAATCTGTTCGAAGATCTCTTCTAAGGATTCCCTTATTCCTTCAACGGAAACACTTGATCTTAAGGCAAGACGGGGTTTTAAAGAGAAGTCTCCTAAGGTTTCCAGAAGCTTTTTTCCTATCACAAAGAGCTGATCCTCCTTTCTAATTTGGGGAGAGAGTTCTTCTGCTATTCGATAATTATATGCGCCACAAAGGCCCTGGTCAGATCCAAAGACAATGATGAGGCGTGAGGTTTTATCAGATTCAGGCATTTTTAATTCTGGGAAAAACTTTAAAAGGATACCCAGCCCCTTATAAAGGGATTCTTCAAAGGCCCTCAAGGAATGGATTTTCTCTTCACATTTTCGATAATTAACCCCTGCAAAGGCCTTCATGGCATTTACAATCTCAAGAATGGAGCGGTAGGTTATTATTTTCTTTTCAATCTCTTTTAGCTGCATAAAGTTCCTGATAGAGGTCTTTAAAGGATTTCTTTAGGAGTTCCTTTTCTTTGGTTGAAAGCCTACCCAGATTCCTTATGCTTTCCGGGATTTCCGGGAGGAGATCCTGGATTTTTTTAATCATAACTGGAGAGATTTCTAAAACTTTCTCAAGGGGCGTTTCATCCAGAACTCCGGAATCAACGAGTATTAGATAAAGGATGTGTTCCTCAAGAGGACGAGGGCGAAAGGGCTTTTGTTTGAAGATTTCACGATATCTCTGGCCCCTCTGAAGGAGTTTCAGGGTTTCCTCTTCTAATTTCATCCCAAACTTGGTAAATATTTCTTTTTCCAAAAATTGAGAATATTCTATCTTAAGTTTGCCAGCTACCTCCTTCATAATGGGGGTCTGAGCCTTTCCTCCGATGCGGGAAACTGATTTTCCTACATCTATAGCGGGTCGGATGTTTTTATTGAAGAGCTCGGCATCTAAGTAGATCTGACCATCCGTAATGGAGATCAGATTAGTGGGGATAAAGGCCGAGATATTTCCCTGTTGAGTTTCCACAATGGGCAAAGCAGTAATAGAGCCTCCTCCCAATTCATCTTTAAATTTTCCCGCTCTTTCAAGAAGCCGGGAATGCAGATAAAAAATGTCTCCTGGAAAGGCCTCTCTACCGGGTGGTCTTTTAAGTAATAGGCTCAAAGCCCGATAGCCTCCGGCGTGCTTGGTTAGATCATCATAGATAATAAGAACACTTTTCCCCTGATCCCTGAAGAACTCAGCTATGGCTGTAGCAGTGTATGGGGCAATATATTGAAGACCTAAGGGTTCTCCGGCCTCAACCTTGAGAAAGATACACTTATGAAGGTCTCCGTAATTGGCGATAAATTGATAGACCCTCTGAATGTGTTCTCTTTTTTGTCCAATGGAAACATAAATGGAAAGGACATCACTTTTTTTCTGATTGATGATGGTATCCACAGCCAAAGCTGTTTTACCAGTGGCAGGGTCTCCGAGGATTAACTCTCTTTGTCCCCTTCCGATGGGAATAAGGGCATCAATAACTGTAATCCCCGTATAGAGAGGCTCTTTTACAAAGTCTCTCTGGAGTAAGGTTGGAGCCTCTTTTTCCACAGGATAGGATATCTCAGTATCTCTGGTGAGTTTCTCTTCTATAGGACTTCCTAAGCCATCCAGGACCTTCCCCAAAAGAAATTCCCCTACTGCAACCGAGACCATCCTCCCAGTGCGATAGACCTTGTCCCCTGCTTTAATACCTCCCTTTTTTTGAAGAAGAACTACCCCTGCGGTCTCAACATCAAGATCAAAGATCAGTCCTGTGTCTTCTCTTTCAAAGACTACGAGCTCAAAAAGAAAGGCTCCTGGCAGACCTCTTATAAAGGCAATATCATCTCCCACAGAGAGGACTTCTCCTTCTTCCTCAAGATGGGGTTCAAAAGAAAACTCTTTTATCTTTGAAAGAAACCTTTGAAAGATGGCTTCAATTCTTTCTTCAAGCAAGTTATTTACTCCAATGATTTTCGGAGTTTATTGAGCTGACCCCGTAAGGAGAAATCAATTACATGACCCTCAATTTTTAGTCTAAACCCAGCCAGGAGAGAGGTATCTTCAAGGATAGAGACCTCAGTTTTCCTCTGAAGTCTTTCTTCTACAATCTTTTGAATCATCTCCTTTATCTGAGGTGTTAAAAAGGCGGTAATTACCTCTATTGAATAGGGTTTAGCAGAATAGCTAAAGAGACTTAATTTTTCAAGTTCAGCAGGAAGAATCTTTAAAGCCCTTTCCAAAAGGAGCTGGTGCAAATCCTCTAAGGGTAATTCCCTGAAGAAACTCTCAAGGAGATCCCCGATTAAGATCAGGGCTTTTTCTTTGAGGATAGCTTCCGACTTTTCAAGCTCTCTCTGTAAAAGAATCTTTTCTCTTTCGTATATCTTTTCAGCCTCTTTTCTAGCCCTCTCAAGGATTTTTTTAGCCTCTTCTTCGGCTTCTCTTATCTTATTTTCCAGGATTTCTTCCTTTTTATTTTCCAGTTCCCTGAGCCTTTCTTCATAAATTCTTGCAAGCTCCATCGCCTCTTTTTTGGTATTTTCTGCATCCAAAAAACATTTTCTAAGCTCAACTTGCCTCTTTTCCATAAACTTTTTTAAAGGGCGGTACAGAAGACGAGATAAAAGCAAGAGAAGGATAAAAAAGTTGATTACTTGAAATAAAAAAGTAAAGATATGAAAGCCCTTTATTTCCATGGCCAAACTACTTTAGATAATCAAGTAGAGGATTAGCAAAAAGAAGAATCAAGGCAATGACAAATAGATAAATCACAATGGATTCAATTATCGCTATACCTATGATAAAGGTGCGGGTTATCTGAGAGGAGGCCTCTGGTTGTCTGGCAATTGCTTCAAGCGCGCTCTGAATAGATTGTCCAAGGGCTCTGGCAGGGGCATAAGCCCCAAGGGCCATCATCATAGCAACCACAATAATTGATCCAAGCACAACCCAGCCTTTGATCTCCATTTTATCCCTCCT
>CAYTDX010000024.1:0-17032 GCA_964436655.1 uncultured Caldimicrobium sp. | reverse complement strand
TTTGGTAGCCGCGGGCTTTAGCCCGCGTGAAAAGAATTAAAATTTTTGAGGTGGCCGCAAGACCTTTAGCCTAAAAAAAATTAGAATTTTTAAGGTAGCCGCAAGACCTTTAGCCTGCGTTGGTTTCAAAAATAAAAAAATCCTTAAAATCTGACGCAAGCTGAAGCTTGTGGCTACCTTAAACTTAAAGAGAACCATAATTTTGCAAAGGTCTCAAGACCATTAGTTTTTGGACTTTATGTCAAGTTTTAAAGATCCTTGCAAAATAGGAAAACAAATTTTGTAAAGGGCTTGTCTTGAAAAGGGCTAAGGGAGGGAGATTCCCCTCCCTCTAAGTGAGACTTCCCTTTAATTCAGCCACAGTTCCCCTGCAGAGGGCTAAAATTTTTTGAATTTTTCCCCTGGGACACCGCAAATAGGACATCTTTCGGGGGCTTTACCTACAGCAGTGTGTCCACAGGTGGGACAGATGTAAATATCTCCGATCTCCAGATCTCTCCCCATCTTGACGGATTCTTTGGCCTCGGCAAAAAGGGCTGCATGAATTTTTTCCGCTTCAATGGCATAGTGAAAGGCCCTTAAGGCCTGTTTTTCTCCCTGTAACTCAGCCACAGCCTTGTAGGCCGGATACATCTCATCTACCTCAAAGTTCTCCCCCTTGATAGCGGTTTCAAGATTTTCCAGTGTCCCGTTCCCATTCAGGGCCTTTAAGTGGTTTTCGGCATGGACTCTTTCAGCATAGGCAACAGCCCTAAAAAGCCGTGCAATCTGAGAGAATCCCTCAGCCTCAGCCTTGTCGGCAAAAATCATGTACTTCACACAGGCCTGAGACTCACCAGCCAAAGCTCCCTTTAAACACTCCTTCGTCATCTCCTTCATCTTTCCACCTCCTAAAATTTTTTAGAAAAATTATAAAACAAAAATTATTCTTGTCAAGATCAGGTATAAGTGCACAGGATTTTAGACTTTGTGAGTTTTTCACAAAATTAGCCTTTTTCGGTAGCCGCAAGACCTTTAGCCTGTGCAGGTTTGTAAAACAAAAATCAAAAACTCTGGCGCAAGCTAAAGCTTGCGGCTACCAGAACCTGGAAATAATTTTTGATTTAGAGGTAGCCGCGGGCTTTAGCCTGCGTATATGCGTATATTTTCAAAAATAAAAAATCCTTAAAATCTCACGCAAGCTTAAGCTTGCGGCTACCAGAAATCCAAAAATCAAGAGCCATAGATTAGGTAGCCGCGGGCTTTAGCCTGCGTAAGCTTTGACAGAACAATAAAAATTTTTTCTAAAAAGAAAGGAAATTTATGCAAATATTATGCACCCTATGAGCCAGGGCTACCAAAAACCTAAAAAGACCCATAATTTTTAATAGTCTCACCACTTGGATCTTTTCTTAAGGCCTAAGAATGCCAAAAAGTTACCCATATAAGAGAGGGAACCTATGCAGAGGAGTCCCCAAACTTAGACGAAAGGCTGTGGTGATTTAAAAACTCTGAGAGAAGTTCTACTAATTTGGAGATGAGTTTTTCTGAGAGCATCTGACCCTTTTCCAAAGAGGTCTTAAGAGGATTTCCCCAAATCCCGGATGCCCAGTAAAGCTCTTTATTTTTAACAATCTGATACCTCGGAAAGGTGGGATAATCTTCAAAGGCCAGATCAAGGGATTTAACCAGTTCTCCCTTCAGATAGAGCATAAGTGAGGTCTCCCACTCCCCTGCGTGAGAATCCTTCTCCGGGATATCCAGTTCCCTTAGAATATCCTTAAGTAAACTGATTATATCTGCCACAAAAAAGCGTGAAGAGGGATATCTTTCTATAAAGGTTTCTGCGGTATCCACAATAAAGGCATTGTGAGTGCCCCCGGCATGTCCTGAGAGAATGATAAAACTTCTAAGTCCCTGCCGGTAGAGACTTTCCAGAAGGTCAAGCAGAAAGGCTTTCAGGGTCTCCCCTCTTAGAGTAAGGGTTCCAGGAATATCCTTAGTGCTCCTGCAAAGGCCAAAGTAGAGGGGAGGAGCCAGAAAGACCTCTACCTTTTTAATAACCCTCTTACAGATTTCATAGATGGTAAAGAGATCCGTTCCCAAGGGAAGATGAGGCCCGTGGGCCTCAATAGATCCAACAGGCACAATCACCCCTTTTATCCTTTGTGATAACTCCTTAAACTCAGGGGAAGTTAATTCTTCAATTTGCATATCTCTAATATAAAGGGAAAACTTGAAAATTGGAAGATAATTTTTAAATTTGAGGATGACCTATGGGAATAAAGAGGCTTTCAGGGGTTAATCCCTCTTTTTTAGGATACTTCCTGGCTTCCGAGAGCTTACCTGATACTAAGGGTCACACCCTTGTCGCAATTTTTCCGGATCAGGGAGGTGTTAGGGACTTTTTATCTGCCTACAGGGCCTGTTCTCAGGAAAGGGCATCCTTTTTTCCTGCCATAGATATTCCTCCCTTTGCCGAGGTCTTTACCCTTAGTGCAGAGGAAAGGGAGCGGCTCAAGGTCCTGTGGGAGCTTCCCTCCTTGAGGGTAGTTGCCCTTGATGTTAAGGCCTTCCTCAGACGGACTATTTCAAGGGAGATCCTCAAGAAGAACTACATCTATATTCTGCCAGGGGAGAAGGTTTACCGGGAGTCTTTGATTGAGGGTCTTCTGAGATTTTCTTACGAAAGAGTAGGAGTGGTCAGAAGTAAGGGTGAGTTTACAGTCAAAGGAGCGGTGCTTGATCTCTTTACACCACAGCTTGATTATCCCGTAAGGATTGAATTCTTTGGAGATGAAGTTATCAGTCTTAAGGCCTTTGATCCTGAGACCCAAAAGAGCCTTGGATATCTTGAAGAGCTGAGTATCCTTCCAGCAAGGGAGCTCTTTTTTCCGGAGGAATCTCAGGCCCTGTATGCAAAAATTTTGGGCTTCAAGGATAAAATTTCAGAAAAAAGGCTCTCTGAACTTCTGAGGATGGTTGAAAACAAAGTTATCCTTGAAAATCCCGATTTTCTTCTTCCCCTTTTCTGGGAAGAGCTAAAACTTCTGCACGAAAATCTAAGGGAAAAGGTCTTTTTTATTCTCTTTGAGCGAGAGAAGATTTTAAAAGAGGCAGAGCGAATCTGGGATAGGATCTATGCATCGGCTCTAAAGGCCAAAGAGAGGGAAAAACTCTTGGTCCCCGAGGAAAAACTATATGCAACCCTGGATGAGGTAAGGACTATTTTTCAAAGTTATCCTACCCTTGATGCCACCGAGCTCCTCTTGAGTGAAGGGGACACACTCCTTTTTCACCTGCAAAGATTTGAATTCTCTCAGGAAATACCCCGTCTTGAACAGGCCTTCAATTTTCTGAAAAAGGAACTTTCTGAGGGGAAAAGGGTCCTTTTGCTCGTTCAGGATGAGAGGAATACAAAGGCTATCCTTGAAGGGCTCAAACTCAGAGAGGTTGAAGATTTTACCAATCTTAAGATCCAGGAAGGATATCTCCAGGAAGGTTTTATCTTTTCTGAGCAGGGGCTTGTCTTTACCTCAGATTTTGAACTCTTTGGAAAAAGGGTCTTTAAGAGGGAAGAGAAGGGGTCTTTAAAGAGGGTAAAGGGATATTTTAGAAAGTTTGAAGATCTAAAGCCTGGAGATTATGTGGTGCATAAACTTCACGGCATAGGAAAATTTCAGGGATTGATCTCCCTTAAGGTGGATGGTTTTGAGGGAGAGTTTCTTCAGGTTGAGTATGATGGGGGAGATAAGCTCTATGTTCCGGTAACCAGGCTTGAGGAGCTCTATCCCTATGTGGGGGTGGAAGAAAGGGTCCCTCAACTGGATAAGCTGGGGAAAAAGACCTTTCTTAAAAAGAGAAAGGAAGTAGAAAGAAGACTAACCGAGGTCGTGGAGGAGATTCTGAGACTCTATGCCGAAAGAAGGGCCCTTAAGGGGTTTGCCATCCCTGTGGATAGCCTTTCCTATGCCGAATTTGCCCAGACCTTTCCCTATGAGGAGACCGAGGATCAGCATCGGGCTATTGAGGAGGTTTTAGAGGACCTTCAGAGCCCAAAGCCTATGGAGAGACTTATCATAGGGGATGTGGGCTTTGGAAAGACTGAGGTGGCCCTGAGGGCCATCTTTGTTGCCGCAAGGGCAGGAAAACAGGTAGCAGTGCTGACTCCGACAACCCTTCTGGCTGAACAGCACTTCCGCAACTTTAAGGAGAGACTTGAGCCCTTTGGCATAAGGGTCGGGATCCTCTCTCGTTTAAGGAGTGAACCAGAGCAGAGGGCTGTGCTTAAGGCCTTGAATGAGGGAGAACTTGAGGTGGTAGTTGGAACGCACAGGCTTCTTTCCAAGGATGTTCAGTTCAGGGACCTCGGGCTCCTTGTGATTGATGAAGAACATCGCTTTGGTGTAAGACAAAAGGAGCGTTTAAAACAGCTAAAAAAAGCGGTAAAGGTCTTAACCCTTTCGGCCACACCTATTCCCCGGAGTCTCCAGTTGAGCCTTCTTGGAATCTTTGACCTCTCTTTGATTGAGACCCCTCCGTCCGGAAGAAAGAGTATAAAAACCTTTCTTACCCCCTTTAATCCAGAGATTATAAAAGCAGGCCTTGAAGAGGAGCTCTCAAGGGGAGGTCAGGTCTATTTTGTCCATCCCCGTATCCAGGGGCTTGCTTCCCTTGCCAAGTTACTTGAGAAACTCGTGCCTTTTGCCAGGATAGAGATTGTTCACGGACAGATGGACTCAGCCCAACTGGAAAGGGCTATCTTTAGATTTCTTGAAAGGAAGGTGGACATCCTTGTTTGCACCCCTATAATCGGTAGCGGAATTGATATCCCCTCAGCCAACACCATTTTCATTAACCGGGCGGATATGTTTGGTCTTGCCGATATCTATCAACTCAGAGGAAGGGTGGGGCGAGGTCAGGATATCGCCTATTGCTATCTCCTTGTGCCAGATCTCAAGACCCTGACAGAAGGTGCCCAGAAGAGGTTAAAGGCCCTCATGAAGTTTGTTGAGCTCGGATCAGGCTTCAAGCTTTCTTTAAGTGATCTGAAAATAAGAGGGGCAGGGGAGCTTCTCGGGATAAATCAGTCAGGCCACATCAATAAAGTGGGTTATGAACTCTATCTAGAACTCCTGGAAAATACTATTCGCAGTCTTAAGGGGGAAGCCATTGAGGACTGGGAACCTGAGGTTAACCTTAAGGTGTCGGCTTTCATTCCCTCTAACTATGTGCCTGAAACAGAAGAAAGACTGAGTCTCTATAGAGAACTTGTGCTTATTAAATCTTTAAAGGAACTGGAGGATTTTACGGAATTTTTGAAGGATAAGTATGGAGAGCTCCCTGATGAGGCCATAAATCTCATTAAGATATATAAACTCAAGCTCTTTATGAAGGGCTTAAAGGTTTTATCCATTGAGGAAAAGGGAAGAAATCTCCTTTTTTACCTCAAGGACCTGAGTCTTCTACCGAGATTTAGAAGATGTCCTCAGGACAAAAAATTCAAACTTCTAAGAGTCAAGGATGAAAAGGATAAAGCCCTTTTGGTCTACAAGGTGGAGGACACCCTTCTTGATTCTGCCCTGGAGATCTGTCAAAATATTAAAGATTAGTTAAAAGGTCCTTTAAAACCTCCCAGAATTCTCTCTTTAGACCTGTAATATAGGCCAGATGAAAGAAGGTAAAGCCCTCTCGGTTCTCAATATCTCTTAAGTGAGAAAAAAGGGCAAATTTGAAAAGCCGGTTTGAAATCGGGAGATTGAATTTAACATAGAAGACCCCAAAATCGTCCGAGAGATTTACTTGCCCCGGGGTCTTCGCTGAAAGGCCTCCTCTTGATATGTTAACGAGCTCCCCTACAAGAAAGGTCTTTTGAATTAACTTTTTGAAATTCTCATCAATATTATGATTGGCATTTAAGATAAGGTCGTAGAGATGAACCTCCTCCAAATCAGGAAGGGTATCTATAGAGAAATTGCTCTCCCTTAAAAGCTGATATTCAGGGTCCTGAATAAGGGATTGAACATACTGAGGGGTGATGTATGAGAAAAAAAGGGGAACCTTATTTTTAATAGGGATCCGTTCATCGGTTCTGGGGTCAATGATCTCAACTTTCCAGCCTGCCTCCTGGCTCTCAACCACCTTTACCTGAAAGACATATCTTGATTGTGAAAAAGGTAAAATTAAGAGAAGAACCTCCCCATCTTTAAAATTCGGGAGGTTAAAGTCTTTGTGGATAAGTAGCGAGGTATCCGAGATGACCTCAAGCCGGGGTTTGAAGAGATTACCTTGATAGAGGAGAAGAAAATTTTTGATGAAGACAGAAAGATTTTTGTAAATCTCAGAGGGAAGCTTATTTAAGGACATCAGAGAAAAATTTTTGATCAGGACCCTTTCTTTAAGCTTTGTGGCAAGGCTGATCTTTTCCTTCATAGTAACCTCTCAAGCTGGGTGTATTTGAGATGCAAGGTGGTTGGTCCTTTACTTATAAAGTTAACACGGATCTTTTCTCCCAGGACCTCAAGCACCTCTCCTTCTCCAAAGTGAGGATGTCTCACTATATCTCCAATCTTATAGCTACTGGATGAGGATGATTCAGAAGACAGGGCAACCTGGACACCTCCCTCCTTAGAGGTTTCTGTAAGGGTCCGGTTGAGGGTCTTCTCCTGCAGGGCATGGTAATTAACCTCTTCGTAGAGGTTTTTCGGAAGCTCTTTTACGAATCTTGAGGTCTCAGCTAAGGTTTTTCCCTCACTGGGCAAGTATACCATAAGGGGAGAGAGAAGAAAGAGCCTTTCCCGGGCCCTGGTTACAGCAACATAAAAGAGTCTTCTTTCCTCTTCCAGGTCTTCTGGATCCTTGAGACTATAAGATGAGGGAAACCTGCCCTCAATGAGTGATAAAATAAAGACTGTGTGCCACTCAAGGCCCTTGGCAGAGTGAATGGTAGATAAAACAAGGGGGTCCTCATCTGGGATTTCACCTTCCAATTCGGTAAGCTCTAAGGGTTCAAGAAGAAGATCCGAGACAAACTCATCCAGGCTTTTGTATTTGAGGGAGAGGGAAAAGAGGCCTTCTAAATCCTTCACCCTTCTATGGTAGTCATCGGAGTAGATGCGCTGAAAGAGGTTTTCGTAAAAATGCCACACCCTCTGCAAGATCTCAGAGGGAGATTCTTCTCCATAGGGCTTTATCGTGACATATAGTTCAAGCCATCTTTTAAGTTCTGGAGAGGAACTGAGACTAAAGATCCGGCTGAGGGAAAAGAGCAGGGCCTCTTTTTTAAAGGCCTGAATTATCTTTTCTGCTGTCCTGGGGCCAATACCCTCCATAAGAAGGAGGATCCTGTTCCAGGAGAGAAAGTCCTGGGGATTTAAGATGACCTTCAGGAAGGCAAGGAGGTCCTTTATGTGGGCTGACTCAATAAGCCTCAATCCACCATACTTTACAAAGGGTATACCCCGTTTGGTGAGCTCTACCTCAAGCTCATAGGAGTGATAGGCAGAACGAAAGAGAACGGCTATATCTGAAAGTTTAACTCCCCGCTCTCTGAGCTCAAGGACCTTCTCTGCCACAAACTTACTTGATTCTGCCTCATCCTTGGCTCTGAAGAGCACCGGCCTTGCCCCCTCTTTTTTCAGGGTAAAGAGGGTCTTGGTGTATTTTTCCTTAGAGTTGGCAATAATTACATTAGCCAGATCAAGAATAGGTTGGCTACTTCGGTAATTTTGCTCAAGCTTGATGATCTTTGTCTGGGGGAAGATCCTGGGGAAGTCAAAGATGTTGCGATAATTAGCCCCTCTGAAGCGATAGATACTCTGGGAATCATCCCCGACGACCATGACATTTTGATGAGAAGAGGCCATGTATCTTATGATCTCTCCCTGCAGGGTATTAGTGTCCTGATACTCATCTACCATGATGAAGTGAAATCTTTGGCCCATCTCCTCTCGGATCTGGGGAAAATTCTTCAGGATCTCAAGCCAGTTAAGGAGCAGATCATCATAATCCATAAGTTGATGTTCCCTTTTGTAATGTTTATATTCAATAAAAAGCCTCTGGATCTCAGGTAAATACTCAAAAAACTGAGGATACTCCCGGCGTAGAATATCCTCAAGGGTCCTTGCCTGATTCAGGGTCTTGCTGTAAATACTTGCTAAGGTGTCCTTTTTGGGAAACCTCTTTTTGTTGTCACTTAGGCCAAGCCCTGTTTTGAGGAGGTTAAAGAGGTCTTCAGTATCGGTTCTGTCTAAGAGGGTAAAGTTTGAGCTATAACCTATCAGGGAGCCATATTGCCTTAACAGGGTATGACACAGGGAGTGAAAGGTTCCTCCGGTAATCCTGTGGAAGTCCCTTTTTAAAATAAGGCTTGCCCGTTCAATCATCTCCCGGGCTGCTCTCCGGGTAAAGGTCAGAAGAAGGATCCTCTCTGGAGGCACTCCCTTTTCCACAAGATGGGCCATGCGGTAAACTAAGGTCCTGGTCTTCCCTGAGCCTGCCCCGGCAATAACAAGGAGAGGGCCATAGAGGGTTTCCACCGCCTCTCTCTGAGCAGGATTTAGCTCCTGAAGATAACCCTTGAGCTCTTGCATACCTGAAATTATAACCCTTAACTCTCACTTTCCAAGGGTGTATCTGAGCCCCTGAGATTATTAATATTCGGTACTGAAGTTAGAGGTAGCCGCAAGACCTTTAGCCTGCGAAGGTTTTCAAATCAAAAATCAAAAATTCTCACGCGAGCTGAAACTTGCGGCTACCTTAAGAAAACAAATTTTCTATATCAGTCTCAGATTTTTAATAGGAAAAAGTTGATTTAAATCAAGGCTAAATTAGGATAAGGCGTTATCTTAACAAAGAGGAGGAGAAAGATGAAGTGTCCAGGCCAGGATTGGAGGTACTGGAAAGAGGATGCTATCTTTGAGGTCAAATGTCCCTTCTGTGGGGCTTATATTGAGTTCTTTAAGGACGATACTGTTAGAAAGTGTCCCCATTGTAAAAGGCCTGTTCCTAATCCCAGGATGGACTTTGGCTGTGCTGCCTATTGCAAGTATGCCGAGGTCTGCCTGGGAGAGCTACCTCCAGAGCTCATTCGTGAAAAGGCCAATCTTTTGAAGAGCCGCCTTCTTAAGCTCCTTCAGGAGATGCTGGATAAAGATAGCTTTGCAGCTATTGAAAAAGGGGCAGAGTATCTGGAAAGAGAACTTAAGGTAAGAGAGCAATCCCCAGGCACAAGGCTCTTACTCTTTTACTTTTATTTCTTAAGACCTGATGAGAGGGAAGAGCTATACAAAAAGGCCAATCTTCCCGAAACCCTCTGGGATGATATACGCTTAGGGCTAAAAAGTCTTCCAGAGGGATTAACGATAGAGCAGTTGGTGGAAATTTTAAAGAAAGACTAAAACAAAAAGGAGGGAAAGGATCATGCCAAAGGTCAGGAGAAAGATCATTGAGATTGATGAGACCCTTTGCAATGGTTGTGGTCAGTGTGTGACTGCCTGTGCGGAGGGGGCCTTAGCTATTATTGATGGCAAGGCAAGACTGGTGAGCGAGATTTTCTGTGATGGGCTCGGTGCCTGTCTGGGAGAGTGCCCCACCGGGGCTTTAAAGATTGTAGAGAGGGAGGCTGAGGAGTTTGATGAACACGCCGTTGAGGAACACCTGAAGCAAATGAGGTCTGAGAGTCTTCAATCCTCTGGGCCACAGCTTGCCTGCGGGTGCCCTTCCCATCAGTTAAGGGAACTTGAGGTTTGCACCGGAGTATCTTCCGGGGCAGATATCCCTTCAGCCCTCTCCCACTGGCCTGTTCAGATAAGATTGATCCCCTCCAGTGCACCCTTTTTAAGGGAGGCCAAACTACTTGTCTGCGCAGATTGTGTCCCCGTTGCCTATCCAAAACTTCATCTGGAGCTTTTACCTGACCGGAAGATCATGATAGGGTGTCCTAAATTTGATCCCGCAGAGCTTTATATTGAGAAGTTTGCGGAGATCTTTGAAAAGGTGCCTCTTGAGAGCCTTGAAGTAGCCATTATGGAGGTGCCCTGCTGTAAAGGGCTGGTCTATATCCTGAATGAGGCACGAAAACTTGCCAAAAAGGAAATTCCCTTTAAGATTTACACTATCGGTGTTAAAGGAGATATCCTCAGAGAGGAGGTCTTTTAAGGAGATATGGAGTGGGAAAAAGAGGCGGAAGAGTATCTAAAAAGGGTCCCCTTTTTCGTAAGAGGCAGGGTAAAAAAGGAGATTGAGGGATATCTTTCCAAAAGGGGCTTGAAGAGGGTTACCTTAGAGGCAGTGCTTGAGGCCAAAGAGGCCCTTCTGGATAAGATGTCTAAGGCAGAAAGGGCCTATGAGGTAAGCGGTTGTTTTGGCCTGAATTCCTGCCCCAATGCCATTACAGCCTCTGAAGGGCTCCTTAAAGAGTTTGAGAAAATCCTGGAAGAAGAGGGGATTTCTGAATTTTTAAGGCACAGGGTTAAAGGCCCCCTCAAGGCCCATCATAAATTTAAGGTTCTCCTCTCGGAGTGTCCCAATGCCTGTTCCCAGATCTACATTGCCGATTTTGCCCTGCACGGGGTGGTAAGGGTGGATGTGGATGTCAAGGCCTGTTCCTTTTGCGGGTCCTGTGTGGAGGTCTGTGAGGAGAAGGCTATTAATTTGACCGACTTTGGGCCTTTCATAGATGAAGAAAGGTGCGTGGGCTGTGGCCATTGTATAAGGATATGCCCGGAATCTGCCTTAACCGAGGCCTTCAAGGGGTACAAGGTCTATCTGGGTGGAAAGCTGGGCAGACATCCGAGACTTGCTACCTTCTTAACCTATGCCACAGAGGAAGAGGCCTTAGTTCTCTTCAGAAAGGTGGTCAGATTTTATAAGGAAAACAACCTGAAAGGTGAGCGACTGGGGGCTATCCTTGAGAGAGTGGGCTGGGAAAGGGCTAAAGAACTACTTCTGAAGTAGGGCTCTCGGGAGCAGGCCCAGGAAGATTCTTGGAGGAATTTTCTCTTTTGTTTTTGTTCAGATAATCCTGAAAGTATTCCAGAACCTCCCCATTGAGAACCCTCTTGGCCCCGGCATAGCGCTTTTTGAAATAGGGATCATCTAAGGCATCAATAGAGAGCCTCTTTCGTGAAGAGGAGATATGAATAAAACGATTATCCCCAATGTAAATCCCCACATGGGAGATAACATTTCCCCTCGTTTTGAAGAAGACAAGATCTCCTGGTATGAGTTCTGACCTATCTACGGAGATGCCAACCTGATACTGCTGAAGGGAACTCCTGGGAAGGTTAATGCCTAATTCTCCATAAACGAGCTTTACAAAGGCCGAACAGTCTAAATATCCATTTCCACTCCCACCCAATCTGTAACGAGCATCTGCAAGACTGGAAGAGAGCTCAATAAATCTCTGTTGCAAGGCCTTTTCTTCTTCCTTTGAGAGCATAGAGGGAGTGAGGATGTTATGCCTTTTGTCCAGGATGTTTTTTTCAAACTTCTGAGAGAGGCTCTCTTCTTTGGGCTCTAAGGATTCCTTCGGGCTCTGTAAGACAAAAGGTCTTTCGGCAATCTCCATTTTTGGAGGTATCTTCAATTTCTGCCCCACAACGATGACATTGTTTTCAAGGTGATTGGCCTCCATGAGTTTTTGTAGGGGGACCTGATAAAGCAAGGCAATGCTGTAAAGAGTTTCTCCAGGTTTTACTATGTGATAATTTTCTTCCACGGAAGGTTCTTTTTTTTCCTCCACTGGGATTCTTACAGGAATTACCTTTACCACAAGCCTTTGCCCTGGTTTTATTTTGCCTGTCTTGAGATTATTAAGCCTCTTTAGCTCTTCAGGTGTGAGTTTATGCCTTCTGGCGATGCCTTTCAGGGTATCCCCTTTTTTGACTATATAAAATATCTTTTGTGGTTCAGGGGTGGTCTTCTCTCTGTCTCCCTCTGTATTCAGGACCTTTGCCTCAGAGGAGACCTTAGATTGAGGTATTTTGATGGTCATCCCAGGTTTTAGCCTTTCAGGGGAAACCTGGTTAAAGACCTTAAGCTCCTCAACAGTCAGGTTGTATCTTCTGGCTATGCTATATAAGGTCTCCCCCTTGGTGATCTGATGAGTGGTAAAGGATTTGCCTCCTTCTTCCTCTCGGGGGGATGCTTTTTCTTCCTTTATCTGTTTTTTTTCTTCCTTTATCTGGTTTTTGCCCGGGATGATGAGCCTTTGTTTTAAAGATAACTTATCTGTTTTGAGGTTGTTTGCTACCTTGATTTCATCAGGGCTGACTCCATAAAGTTTGGAAATTTTGTAAAGGGTATCCCCCTTTTTGACTGTATGGGTCTTAAGCTCCTCCATATGGAGGTTTCTTGAGGGTTCAATCTGGCTTTGACTCTCTTTGGATGTTTTTTTCAGGGTTTTTGGGGCCCTGTTTTTTTTTGAAACCTTAGTCTTTTGAGATGACTTTGATTTCTGAGTGATCCTCTGGGTGGATACCTTTTTTTTAGTTGAGGGAGAATTCTTTTTGGCTGAAAATAAAGGAGAGGGGCTTAAGATTAAAAGAAGGCAAAAAGCGAAATAAAAGATATGTTTAATAGGGGAAAGATTCATTTTTGGTCCCAAATAATCCTTTTTAAGGATTTATAACCTAAAAAATCAAAAAGTCAAGATGGGATTTGCCGCCTGACCTCAGGAGTATCAAATCTGGCGCAAGCTGAAGCTTGCGGCTACCAAAAACCCAAAAACCATGATTTTGTAAAGGAACTCAATTTATAAAAGCCGGTGGAGTCATAGAGGCACTTTACCTTTTTTAAAAAATCTGTTATAATATATGAGTTCTTAGAAAATTTTTTTGTGGTAGCCGTTAGACCTTTAGCCTGCGTAAAAAATCAACAAAAAACGAAACCTGCAGGCCACGGCTACCAGAAATTTAAAAAACATAATTTGGTAAGGGTCTCTATATAAAAAACTTTAAAAGAGGGGTGCTTATGGGTATTGAAGAAAAAAGGGTCTCTGAGGTGATGAGCAGGACCTTACATACGGTCTCTGACAGGGCTTCCATTGGGGAAATCGTAGATACCATGCTTAACAATGGTATCTCTGCTGTGATTGTGGTTGCTGACAATGGTGAATTCCTTGGTATAATTAGTAAAACGGATATCCTGTCAGGGCTAAGGAAATATGGGAAAGAGCTTCTGGAAAAAAGGGCCGAAGATTTGCTGTGTCCCAAGCCTTATACCATTGAGGGAAATGCCACACTTAAAGAGGCTGCCCAGAGGATGTTTGCCCACAGGGTACACCGTTTGCTCGTTGTTAGCCCCTCGAGCATTGGTAAATTCATGCCTGTAGGGATTATTACCGCCACAGACCTTTTAAGGGAACTGGCCTTTTAAATTTTGGTCTGGCCTCTTGACAGATTAGAAAAAAGTTGTATATAAAGGGCTTGTCAATTTTAAGGAAAAAGGAGAGGAAATAGAGAAATGCCAACCATTAATCAATTAGTCAGGCTTGGGAGAAAGAAAAAGGAGAAGAGGTCTAAATCTCCTGCTTTGCAGGGTAATCCTCAAAAGCGTGGGGTCTGTGTAAGGGTCTATACGGTCACCCCCAAGAAACCCAATTCTGCCTTGAGAAAGGTGGCCAGGGTCAGGCTTACAAATGGTATTGAGGTTACCGCCTATATCCCTGGAATCGGTCATAATCTTCAGGAACACTCGGTTGTCCTCGTTAGAGGAGGCCGTGTGAGGGACCTACCCGGGGTCAGATATAAAATCATTAGAGGAACTCTTGATGCAGCTGGAGTTCAGAATAGAAAGAAGTCCCGCTCTAAATACGGAACACCCAGACCGAAAACCACTAAATAAGAGGAGTAGTTAAAAGATGCCACGGAAAGGACCAGTACCCAAGAGAATAGTTCCACCAGATCCCAAATTTGGCAGTGTGCTTGTTGCAAAGTTCATCAATAATTTGATGAGGGATGGTAAGAAAAATACCGCCCGGAAGATCTTTTATAGTGCCTTGGAGATACTGAGGGAAAGGTCTGGTGGAGAAGAGCCCATCAAGGTATTTGAAACAGCGGTGGAAAAGGTCAAGCCCCTTATTGAAACCAGATCCAGAAGGATTGGCGGAGCAAACTATCAGGTGCCTGTTGAGGTAAGGCCTGATAGACAGATTTCTTTAGCCATTAAGTGGTTGATTAATGCTGCCAGGGCCCGCGGTGAAAAAACCATGGTGGAGAGGCTTGCCAACGAGCTCTGGGATGCTTATAATGAAAAGGGCGCTGCCATAAAGAAGAGGGAAGATACCCATCGTATGGCAGAGTCTAACCGGGTTTTTGCCCACTTTCGCTGGTAATTAAGTAAGGCTCTGAACTTAAGAGATTCCCCTTTTCTTTGAAGAGGGGAATAATTATTTTTTGAAAAACCAAACTAAAGGTGAGGTTATGACGCCTGAGGAACTGAAGATTTTAAAGACCACTCGGAACATCGGTATCGTTGCGCACATTGATGCAGGGAAAACTACAACCACAGAAAGGGTCCTCTATTATACCGGTAAGACCTATAAGATTGGTGAGGTTCACGAAGGCACAGCTGTTATGGACTTTATGATCCAGGAGCAGGAAAGGGGTATCACTATCACCTCTGCCTGCACAACCACCTTCTGGAGAAATCACCGGATTAACATCATTGACACCCCTGGACATGTGGACTTTACCATTGAAGTAGAGAGAAGTCTGAGGGTCCTTGACGGAGCGGTGGTTATCTTCTGTGCGGTAGGTGGGGTTGAGCCTCAGTCTGAGACCGTCTGGAGACAGGCTGACAAGTATAAGGTCCCCAGAATCACCTTTGTCAATAAAATGGATAGATTGGGAGCTAATTTTTATAGAGTCCTTGAAGAGATGAAGTCCCGCCTTGGGGCAAATCCTTTACCTTTGCAGATTCCCATTGGTGCAGAGGAAGCCTTTGAAGGTGTGGTGGACCTTATTGAGATGAAGGCCATAGTCTGGGAGGAGGAGACCCTCGGGGCCAAATTTCACGATGAGGAAATCCCAGCCCATCTCAAGGATCAGGCAGAAGAATACAGGATCATGATGCTTGAGAAACTTGCTGATGTGAATGATGAGATAATGGAAAAGTATCTTGAGGGTCAGGAGATCCCTCCTGATGAGATCAGAAAGGCTATCAGAGAGGCTACCTGTCAGTTAAAGATTGTCCCAGTCCTTTGCGGGTCTGCCTTTAAGAACAAAGGGGTTCAGCCCCTACTTGATGCCATAGTGGATTATCTACCCTCACCTCTTGATATTCCTCCTGTTAAGGGCGTAAACCCCAATACTGGTGAGGTTGAGGAAAGACTGACTGATCCCGCAGCCCCCCTCTCTGCTCTTGCCTTTAAGATCATGACTGACCCCTTTGTTGGAACCCTCACCTTCTTACGGATCTATTCAGGCCGGATTGAGACAGGAATGAATGTCTATAACTCTACGAAACGCAAGAAAGAGCGGATCGGAAGGCTTGTGAGGATGCATGCCAATCAGAGAGAGGAGATAACCGGAGCAGCTGCAGGAGATATAGTTGCGGCCCTCGGGCTCAGGGTCACAACCACTGGAGACACCCTCTGTGATGAGGCCCAACCCATTGAGCTTGAAAAGCTTGAGATCCCTGAGCCTGTCATCTCCATTGCCGTTGAACCAAAGACCAAGGCCGATCAGGAAAAACTCTCCTTAGCATTACAGAAGATCGCCCTTGAGGACCCCTCCTTCAGGGTAACTATCAATCACGAGACCGGGCAGACCCTGATCTGGGGAATGGGAGAGCTCCATCTGGAGATCATTGTGGATAGATTGATCAGGGAGTTTAAGGTAGGTGTAAATGTGGGGAAACCTGAGGTAGCTTACAAAGAGACTATTACAGCCTCTGCCGAGGCTGAAGGAAAATATATCCGTCAAACCGGTGGAAGAGGTCAGTACGGACATGTCAAACTTATCGTTGAACCTAATCCTGGAAAGGGGATAGAATTCGTCTCAGAGATTGTGGGAGGAGTCATCCCCAAAGAATTTATTCCCTCCGTTGAAAAGGGGGTAAAGGAGGCTGCTCAGGAGGGAGTCCTGGCTGGTTATCCTGTTATTGATGCTAAGATTCGTTTGATTGACGGGTCTTACCATGAAGTTGACTCTTCGGATCTTGCCTTCGCTATTGCTGGCTCCATGGGTTTTAAGGATGCTTGCAAAAAGGCCAATCCTGTGTTATTAGAACCTATTATGAAAGTAGAAGTGGTCTTGCCAGAGGAGTATCTGGGTGAGGTTCTGGGGGATCTTTCCTCAAGAAGAGGAAGGGTTGAAGGAATGGATATGAGGGGTAATGTTAGAGTAATCAGGGCCTTTGTGCCCTTAGGGGAGATGTTCGGATATGCCACTACTCTTAGGTCTCTAACCCAGGGAAGAGGGACCTTTACCATGCAGTTTGACCACTATGAAAAGGTGCCAGCCCATCTGGCAGAAGCTATAATCAAGAAAGCTAAAGGATAAAAAATTTAGGAGGAAAAGCCATGGCCAAGCAGAAGTTTGAGCGTAAGAAGCCGCATTTAAATGTGGGGACCATCGGGCACATAGACCATGGGAAGACCACCCTTACGAGTGCCATAACCCGGGTTTTGTCCACGAAGGGATATGCCCAGTGGGTGCCCTTTGATAACATTGACAAGGCCCCTGAGGAGAAGGCTCGTGGTATAACCATTCAGCTTGCCCATGTGGAGTATGAGAGTGATAAGAGGCACTATGCGCATATAGATTGTCCTGGGCATGCGGACTATATTAAGAACATGATTACAGGGGCAGCCCAGATGGACGGAGCTATTCTTGTTGTTGCGGCAACAGATGGGCCTATGCCGCAGACGAGGGAGCATGTGCTTCTTGCGAGGCAGGTGAATGTGCCTGCGATGGTAGTGTTTATGAATAAGATTGACATGGTAGATGATGCGGAGCTTTTGGATTTGGTAGAGCTTGAGGTGAGGGAGTTGCTGAGCAAGTATGGATTTCCTGGGGATGAGGTGCCGGTGATAAGGGGTAGTGCCTTG
>CAYTDX010000023.1:0-17059 GCA_964436655.1 uncultured Caldimicrobium sp. | reverse complement strand
CTAAAAAAAATAACCTGCTGAGGCTACACTTACTGCTGAACCCTCACCAAAGGGTAGTACCTCTTGATAAAAAACCTCTCCTTTGCCCTGTAGGGCCCCTTTGGAAATAAGTTTGGAGATAAGATAAAGGGGACTTGCCCCACAGACCTTCATCCCCTCCTTTGCAAGGATGTAATCCTCAAGCTCCTTAAACTTGCCAGAAAAGGCAAGCTCAAGAAGGGTTCTGTCATTTTCTAAAGCAGATTGAGACAGAGTCTCGTCAACTGCCCTGGGGTCTCCATAGCGCGGGCCAAGATGGCAAAAGTCTATCCCCAGAAGAAGGTATGTCCTTTCATCAAGGAGATCCATAAGGCCTTCAACCAAGGCATCTGTAAGATCTTTGTTGGCAAAGAGAAGGTGATGAGAGCCTATGAGGATAGGAAGAACCACAAGATCATCCCCAAAGAGATGATGCAGGAATAGGGCCTGAAACTCAATAGAGTGCTCAAGTTTGTGGGCTATATGATCAGGAAATAGTTCAAGCCTTTTGGAATTGGTGAGATAGAGAAGCCCTCCCCGGTCATTCCTCAGGACTCCGAAGGGTGTGGCTATGTCCTTTGTAAGGACGGAGTAGGGAAAATCAAGGTGATGTCCCACACCGAGAATAATAATCCTTGCTCCGGACTGAGGTTTAAATCTCCGATAGGCCTCTGCATAGGCCCTTCCTCCAACTCTCAGATCAATATGAGGGGCAATGAGGATTTGAGGGGTCTCTTTCCCATCGGCTGAGGATTGCTCAAGGATTTTGTCTAAAAATGCCCTGGCCTCCTCTTGTTCCAGAGGATAACCCATATTGGCATGGGCCATGGGACGAAGTCTTTGCTGAAACCAACCCTGATAAACCCTTTCTTTTATCTCTTCAAAGGTTTTGCTCCAGAGAAAGCCCTTTTGGTCAAGGAGGATTACGAGTTTTGAAATCTCTTCAAGGGGCACAATCTGACCGCTTCTTTTGGTGGCTTCGGACTGAAGGTCTCTCAGGTCGTGTGCCCCATCCATAAGGGCCAGCAAAAACACAATCCCCTGTGGAAGGGCAAGCATCTCATCCACAATCCCCACGGGGTCCCTTAGGATAATAATCGGTTGCCCCTCATATTCCCCGGGAATAACATCTACCTGACGTAAAAGGGGTTTGAATTCTGGTTCCAGGTTATTCACTTAGACCTCCAAAATCTTCTGGTGTCAAACTTAAACAGGCCTCTTTAACCCTCTCAAGGGCTGAATAAAATTCTTCTCCAATAGTTCTCACTCGCATTCCATAGGCCCTCTGCACAGCCTTTTTTATAATCTCGCCTTTGAGAAGGGCATTTTCCCAGCCAAACTCGGCATATTTTTCATTTACCACCCGGTTCAGTTCTAACAGGGACCTTGCCCGGTTCCTCCTTTCCTCAGCTGCAGACTTAAGGGGCAGTCTGAGAAATTGATCCACCTTTTCAAGGAAGGATTCATAAAAACTTGCTGGGAAACGCGAGTCATACTCCTCTATGGTAAACCCGAAGGTAACCAACATGGGTTCCTTAAAATAGGTAAAGAGCTCCTCTTCAATCAGTTCAGGGTCTTCTTTCAAAAGATCCATAAAAAGACGGTAGGCCTGTTTGGATTTCTCCTTTACATTGGGAGGTTTTTCGGTGTTGAACTCAAGTATGTAGTGGTAGAGGCTTTCATCAGCCACAACTGCCAGGACCTCCTTTGCCCCAAGGTCTCGCAGGGCCTCCAATCTATGTCTTCCATCAACTACATAGAACTTTCCTCCCTTGGGGACAACCACTATAGGCGTGAGGAACCCTAATTTTTCAATGGACATCTCTAAATGTTTTTTCAGGCTTTCTGAAATGTCCCTTTGAAAGGGCGGTGGCTCTATCTCATCAATCCTGAAGAGGGCAAGTTTTAGTGGCTGACCTTTTACAGGGTCCTCAAAGTGGGCTATTTCCTTCATCCTTAATCGGCGCTCTTCCGAAGAATGGTTGGCACCTCAAGGAGATCCTCGTTTAACCACTCTTTCCAGTCAATCTTCCTTTTCTCTTCCTTGGCCTTACTTTTTTCCTCAAGGGAGATAACCTTTTCCCCGGGATGTGAGCTCTTTTTCTCCTTCTCAAGGCCTGTGGCAATAATGGTAATGCGTAGGCTCTCTCCCAAGTTTTCATCAAAGACTACGCCCAGATAGACTCTGGCATCGGGATGGAGCTCCTTTGAAATCATACCTGTGATATACTGGGTCTCCTGGAGAGTGAGGGTTTCGGGATGAACGCTTATATTGAGAAGCAGGCCCTTGGCACCGCTAATGGAGAGGTCCTCAAGAAGGGGGCTTGAGATAGCCATCTGGGTGGCAAGCTCGGCCCTTTCTTCCCCTGTTGCCTCACCCATACCCATCAGGGCAACTCCTCCGGTCTCCGTCATAATGGCCTTGACATCGGCAAAGTCAAGATTGATATATCCCGGTGATAAAATCAGGTCAGATATACCTCTTACCGCATAATATAATACATCATCAGCCTTTTTGAACATTTCATATAGTCTTTCCTGAGGGGCTCCAAGTAAGATAAGTTTATCATTGGGGATGGTAATCAGGGTATCCACATATTTTTTCACTTCCTCAAGCCCTTCTTCAGCCTGTTTCATACGGATCTTACCTTCAAAGGAAAAGGGCTTGGTTACCACTGCCACCGTCAGGATCCCCAGCTCTTTGCAGATACTTGCAATAATAGGAGTGGCTCCGGTCCCTGTTCCTCCCCCCATTCCAGCAGCCAGAAAGACCATGTCTGCATCCTTTAGAACATCCCGGATCTCCTTCTCAGACTCCTCGGCTGCCTTTTTCCCGATCTCAGGTTTGCCTCCGGCCCCAAGCCCCCGGGTCAGATTTTTCCCGAGCTGAAGCTTGATAGAGGCAGGATTTAGCGAGAGGACCTTGTAATCCGTATTAGCCACAATAAACTCCACTCCCATAAGCCCCCGTTTAATCATGTGGGAGATGGCATTTCCACCTGCCCCTCCCACTCCGATAACCTTTATATTGGGTTGAAGCTTCACCTCCTCCTGATGCACCAGATCAAAGGGTAAGGTCATGACTGCCTCCTCTATATTTTTAGAAGTCTTTTTATTTTCTCCATCAGTCCTCCCTCTTTGCGGGAGGGTTTCTCCAAACCCTGATAATAGTTGTTGTAGGCATAGATGAGCATCCCCACAGCCGTTGCAAATTGGGGGTGAGAGATCTCCTCTGTAAGTCCCGGAAGCCTCTCTGGATAACCTACCCGGGCTGGAAGATCAAGGATTTGATCCGTCAGATACAAAAGTCCAGGCAGGAGTGAGGAGCCTCCGGTTAAGACCACTCCGCTTGTCAAAAAGGTCTTGGGGAAGTTTCTGATCTCGGCATCAATCAGAACCAGGAGTTCTTTAACGCGTTCTTCAAGGATCTCAGCCAGGATCTTTTTACTGATCTTTCGTCCCGGTCTCTGACCAATTCCTGCAACCTCAATAAAATCATCTTCCTCAACAAGCTCCCTCAGACACACCCCATTTTCAATCTTTATCTTTTCAGCCTCATTTCTCGTAGTTCTCAGACAGACGGCAAGGTCTCCGGTAAGAAGCTCCCCCCCAACAGGAACAGAGGCCACATGTCTCAGGACATTTTCCTTGTAGATAACTATATCACTGGTTCCACCACCAAAATCTATGATCAGGACCCCGAGCTCCTTTTCCTCAGGGGTGAGCACGGCCTCGGCTGAGGCCAGCCCCTGGAAGATGACCCCATCCACATCTAAATTCAGGTTTTCAAAACACCTCAAGAGATTCTGCACATAACTCCTCTGGGCAGTAATCAACTGGACATGGGCCTCAAGCCTAACACCCACCATCCCTATGGGATGCACGATCCCCCTTGTCTGATCCACCACGAATTCCTGAGGGATCACATGGAGAAGGATCCTATCCTGAGGCAGATCAATAGCCTGAGCCGAGGCCAGAACCTCTTCCACATCCTGAGGGGTTACCTCTTTCTCTTTGAGGGCTACTACCCCCATGTTGGGCTGGGTCTTGATGTGACTCCCCGCAATCCCGGTAAAGACATAATCTGGCTGAAGTTTGGCCTGAGAGACCGCCTTGTCTATGGCACCCTTTATGCTCTGTGAGGCCTCTTCAATGTTGATAATAGAGCCCCGCTTCAGCCCTAAGGCAGGCATAACCCCCATTCCGGTAACCCAGAGTTTACCTTCCCTCTCCTCTCCCACAAGGGCACAAATCTTGGTTGTCCCTACATCAACAACTAAAATTCCTCCCTCATTTTTCATAGGTTAACTCCTGAACTTTAGTAAGGCCTGACCAAAGGGATAGTCAAGCCTTATCAATTCAACCTTTTCTATCATCTGATTATCGTAAAGATATACCATGATCCGGTCAAGATGTTTGTAAAGATTAATCCAGTCCTCCATCACACTCACTGGAAAGTAGATCTTCAAATGGTTCTTCGTCTCAAAGATGATCTTATCCCTTTCAAGGATAATTTTAGCAAAGTTTTCAAAAACTGGGAGATAGGATTTATTGTGTTTGATCCATTCAAGGAAGGTCAGGAACTTATCCTTCCATTCTTCATCCTTTATTTCTACAAGGGGATAAAAGAGATAGTCCTGCGGAAGGATTCCCCCAAGGATAACACCCTGTTTATCTATGAGATAGCCCCTGTTTTCCTTGATAAGAATAGCAAGGCCCTCCCTTTCCTTTAGCGAGATCTCAAGCAAGGAGGGAATCCTTCTGACAATAACGCAGTCCTCAATATAGGGGTGTTTTTTCAGTTTAGTCTTAAGGAGTTTTAAATCAATTCCAAAGAGCCTTTCTCCACCCTTTAGTCCGGTGAGCTTGATAACCTCTTCCTGGGAGATCCTTTTATTATCCCTCACCCTTATCTCTTTTAAGACAAAAAGGTTGGTAAAATAGAGGAGATAAACTATGCCACTTGAGAGAAACATTAAGATCAGGGCTATGCCCAAGAAAAGCCTGTATCTTTTAAGATAGTTCAGCATAGCTAAACCCCAAAAATTTTACCTCAGGTTCAAGGGAGACCCGAAAGGTTTCATAGACCCTGTCTCTGGCAAGCTTCATTAATTCCAGGACCTCTTTGGCCTTGGCTTTGTTCTCGTTTACGATAAAATTGGCATGTTTCTCAGAGATCTTGGCTCCACCAAGGCGGTATCCCTTTAGCCCCACCTGTTCTATCAGGGCTCCGGCATAGCAACAGGGGGGATTCTTGAAGGCAGAGCCGAAGGTCTTTTCCATGACTGGCTGAGTAGCCCTTCTCTTGGCCCAGACCTGCTGGAGATTCCCTTTAATCTCATCCTGAGAGGATCTCTCAAGTTCAACCTCACAGCTCAGGATTACCCCCTCGGGCTTAAAGGCCCGGTAGGTCCAGTGCTTTTCCATGGGTTCAAGCTCCTCAACCTCTCCCTTTCTATAGAACTCAACCTTCCTCACAAAGAGGGATGCGCTTTTCCCAAAGGCCCCGGCATTCATCCTCACTGCTCCCCCCAGGGTGGCTGGAACCCCTGCCAGAAACTCAAACCCCCCGTAACCCTTAGCATAGGCAAATCTTATCAAGTGATTGATGGTTGTCCCGGCAAGCACCCTCAACCTCAAGGTCTCTCCCTGAGAGATAATCTCCATTCCCTTAAGACCCTTTAACATAATGACCACACCCTCATAGCCCTCATCCGCAGGAAGAAGGTTGCTTCCGCCTCCCATTACATAAAAGGGGATATTCTCCTCCTCAAGAAACTGAAGAAGTTTCACTATCCCTTCTCTACTCTCGGGAAAGACCGCCCGCAGAGCAGGTCCTCCTATTTTAATGGTCGTATAGGGGGAAAGCTCCTCTTTTTCCCGGTAAAAGATCCTTGAATTCTTCAAAAATTGGTCAAGCCCTTTAAGCCACTGCATATCCTTCCACTCTTTTACTTGAAAGCCTCTCTATCAGGTGATAGATATTTCCAGCCCCCATGGACACAATAATTAATTCAGGACTTGCCAGTTTCTCAAGCAGTTCTTCTGCCTCCCTCAAATCCCTTTCAAAAAAGGTGGGTCTTAGACCTCTCATCTCCTTTACCGCCTTATAAAAGGCCTCTCCGGAAATTCCGGGGATGGGATCTTCACTTGCAGGATAGATTTCCGTTAAGAGGAGTATCTCCGGCTCTTTAAGGGCAAGGAGAAAGTCCTCCCAGAGGGCCTTTGTGCGGGTATATCTATGAGGTTGAAAGAGAAGGAGGATCTTTTTATGGGGATAGAGGCTTCTCAATGCCGAGAGGGAAGCTGAAATCTCCCGGGGATGATGGGCGTAATCGTCTATTAAAAGGGCTCCCTGAAAGGTACCCTTATACTCAAGCCTTCTCTTGACTCCGGAAAATTCCTCTAAGGCCTTTAAGGCATGACGAATGGGAAGCCCGAGCACAAGGGCTACCGCCAGGGCACCTAAGGCATTCTGGGCATTGTGTTTTCCAGGAACTGACAGTCTGAAGCTACCAAGTCTTTCACCCTTAAAGATGGCCTCAACCAGAGGGAAGGCTGAATCCTCAAGGATCTTTCCCTGAAGGTCAGAACCCTCAGAAAAGCCATAATAAAGAAAGGGCCCTGAAAGCTCCTGGGTTACCTCCTTTACCCCTGGATCATCCTTACAGAGGATTACTTTGCCCTCAGGATGACACCTCAGGATAAAGCTGGCAAAGGCCTTCTTTACGGCATTAAAGTCGGCATAGAAATCCAGGTGTTCCCGATCAATGTTGGTTATGACCTCCATAAAGGGTGAATAGAAGAGAAAGGATCCGTCACTCTCATCTGCCTCAGCCACAAGAAATTCTCCTTCTCCCAGAAGGGAATTACTCTCCACATTATTGATTACTCCTCCCACAATCACAGTGGGATTGAGTTTGAGTTTAAGGAGGAGATGGGCTACCATAGAGGTGGTGGTGGTCTTTCCGTGGGAACCAGCAACCACTATGGTTTTGGGGTAGGCCTGCATCACCTCAGAGAGCATCTTGGCCCTGGGAAGAAGGAACTTTCCCTTTTCCTTGGCTGTCTTTAGCTCAGGATTTTCCTTGGAGATGGCTGAGGAATAAACCACTATTTCCACATCCTCAAGATGAGAGGGATCATGCCCAAGAAGGACCTTTATCCCTGCCTCCTCTAAAGGTTTCAGATACTTGCTCTTAGTAAGGTCACATCCGCTTATCTCGTGGCCTAAGCGATGGAGAATCAGGGCAAGACCACTCATCCCGACCCCGCCAATACCAATGAAATGAATCTTTCTCCTTTTGTCAAGCATCTTTTCAGCCTTCCTGTATAAGTTTTTTCATCTCCTCTATAATGATACTCTCTGGATGATGAATACCAAAGGCCTCGTAGGCAGAGCTCATCTGCCTTAAGGTTGCGGCATCCTGCATAAGGGCAAGAAGACTTTTTGAAAATTTCTCAACCTCAAGTTCTTCCTGTTTAAATACCAGAGCTGTCCCGGCCCTTGCCAGGACCTCTGCGTTTTTATCCTGATGTCTATCTGCTGCATAAGGATAGGGGATAAGGAAAGCTGGTTTTTTAAGGGCTATGAGCTCGGAGAGGGTAGAGGCCCCGGCCCTTGCTATCACAAGATCAACCTCCCCATAGGCCCAGCCCATATCCTCTATAAAGGGGAGTATCTTTATTCTGTCTTTATAGCCCTCTAAAAGGCCTAACTTTTCATACTCCCCTTTAACTCTCTCATAATCCTCAAGGCCTGTTTGATGAATCAGCAGGAGATCCGGGATCTCTGAGAGTAGATTACCAGCAATTTTGAGCATAAGGTCATTCAGAAATCTTGCACCAAGGCTTCCCCCAAGGATCAAAAGCCCTGGACCTTTATGCTCCCTTGCCCGGGGTTGTAAAAGCTCCTTTCTTACGGGATTTCCTGAAAGGATGGTCTTTTTTGCAGGAAAGTGCACCTTGCTTTCAGGAAAACCTATAAAGACCCTGTCCACGATGTGACTCAAGAGACGATTGGCCCTCCCTGGAAGAAGATTTTGCTCATGAAGGGCGCATTTAACACGGAGAAGCCTTGCAGAAAGGATAACCGGCACAGATACATAGCCTCCTTCTGCAATTACTACCGAGGGGGCATATCTTTTTAAAAGGCCATAGGCAGAAAGAGTGGCCCTTAAAAGTTTAAATAAGGCCCTTGCCTTATCCTTAAGAGGTCTTCCCACCAACCCCTCTACTTCAAGCTCGTGAACTAAAAAGGGCCTGTCTTTGAGGATTCTCCTCTCAATGGGTCTTTTCCCGGAGATAAAGAGGACCTCCTCTCCCCTCTGCAAAAGCTCTTCAGCTAAGGCTATGCCCGGGATGAGATGGCCTCCTGTGCCTCCTGCCACAATTACCCACCTCAATGATAAATCTCCCTCTCAGATGAGGTTTTAAGGTGTTGCGGGGCATATTTTTTAACCAGTTCCTTAAAGACATCCCCCCTTTCCTGATAATCCCTGAACTGATCAAAGCTTGAGCAGGCTGGAGAGAGCAGAACGATGTCTCCGGGATGAGCAACCTGAAAGGTGATAGCAATAGCCTGGGGGAGATCCTCTGCCAGATAGGTATCAACAAGCCCTCCAAGGTCTTCCTGAAGGATAAACCTTGCCTCACCCATGAGGATGAGGGTCTTTACCTTTTCTCTAATCAGGGGAATAAGCCCGGTATAACTTGCCCCTTTGTGTCTTCCCCCAAGTATCAGGATTAAGGGACCTCCCAGGCCTCTTAAGGCCTGAAGGGTGGCATCTACATTGGTGGCCTTGGAATCATTCACAAAGGTGACCCCTCCATAGGTCCCCACAAATTCAAGGCGGTGGGGAAATCCGGTAAACTCTCTGATTAACCTTATACAGGCCTCCTCCGTTGCTCCCATAAGTCTTCCAGCCAGAAGCCCTGTAGCAAGATTTATCCGATTATGGGTCCCAAGGAGTCTGAAATTCTTTAAATCATAGGTCTCGGTTCTCTCTTGAAAACGGAGAACAATCTCCTCTCCTCTGAGGAAGGCAGAAGATCCTTCCTCTTCAGTTTCAGAGAAATAAAAGACCCTGGCCTTTACTAAGGACCTGAATCTTGGATAAAAGGGTTCTTTTAAGGGAAGAAGGGCGTAATCTTCATCCCTTTGATTCTCAAAGAGCCGATATTTATAATAGGCATATTCCTCCATGGAGGAGTATCTATCTAAGTGATCCGGAGTAATGTTTAAAAGAAGTCCCAGCCTGGGGGCAAATTCCTCAATCCTTTCCAGTTGAAAGCTTGAGACCTCAAGGACGAGCTTATCCACCCTACTTCCTGAGAGCACAAACTCTGAGAGGGGGATCCCGTAATTGCCTCCGGTAAAGACTCTATATCCTGAAAGCTTCAAAAGTTCCGAGATCATGGCTGTGGTTGTGGTCTTACCGTTTGTCCCGGTAAGGGCAATGAGGTTGCTCCTTTCCTCTAAGGTCAGGAATCTGAAGGCAAGTTCAAGTTCACTTAGAACCGGTACCCCGGCTGAAAGGGCAGGAAGATAGATCTCTGGAGGAACTCCGGGGCTCACCACGATGAGATCTGCCTTCTGCAGGGTATCCCCTTTATGGCCCCCGGTCTCAAAGATAACCCCCTGAACCTCCATGGAAGATAGATAGGAAGGGGGAAGCTTCTCTCTCGGGTTGGCATCCGAGACAATTACCTCAGCTCCTTTAACCAGAAGGAGCCTTGTGGCAGCTTGTCCGCTCTTTCCGAAACCAAGGACCACCACTCTTTTTCCTCTCAAATCCATAGGCTCACCTAATCTTCAAAGTGCTCAGGGCAAGTAATCCGCAGATTACCGATATGATCCAGAATCTAACCACTACCTTGTTTTCCTTCCACCCAAGCAATTCAAAGTGATGATGAAGGGGGGCCATTTTAAAGATCCTTTTACCTCCAGTCAACTTAAAATATCCAACCTGAAGCAGAACAGAAAGGGCCTCCATAACAAAGACAGCTCCGGTGAGCAGAAGCAAAAACTCCTGTTTAACCATAACTGCAATGGCCCCCATTACCCCCCCTAAGGAAAGGGACCCTACATCCCCCATAAATACCTCTGCTGGATGGGCATTATACCACAAAAAACCAAGACCTGCTCCTCCCAGGATGGCACACACTATCGCCAGTTCTCCTGCAAAGGGAATGTAAGGAATAAAGAGGTAGTTTGCAAATTTAATGTGTCCCGAGGCATAAGCAAAGACCGTATAGACCCCAGCGGATACCGCAAAGGGAACAATGGCAAGGCCATCTAATCCATCGGTGAGATTCACCGCATTGGAACTTCCCACAAGCACTATACAGGCAAAAACCAAATAAAAGACCCCCAGATCAATCACGAGCCTTTTTAAAAAGGGAAGATTGAGGACACTACTAAATCCCAGGACCTGAAATAGAAGGAGATAAAAGATACCAGCCAGCAAGACCTGATAGAGAAGTTTCTCCCGGGCCTTAAGTCCGAGATTTTTGCCCCTTTTGAGCTTAAGGTAATCATCAAGGAATCCCACCCCGCCAAAACCGAGCAGAGCAAAAAGGGAAAGCCAGACAAAGGGATTGGTTAGATTACACCAGAGAAGGACAGAGGCGGTCACCGAAAGAACTATAATCACTCCCCCCATGGTGGGAGTTCCGGTCTTCACCTTATGATGGGAGGGACCTTCTTCCCGCACAATCTGACCAAATTGTCTCAGACGCATAAACCTGATAAAAGGGGGCATAAAAAGGTAAACCAGTAAAAAGGCGGTAATGGAACCGTAGATCATGCGAAAGGTAATGTATTTGAAGAGGTTAAAAAAGGAGATCCATTCACTTAAGGGGTAAAGCAGGTGGTAAAACACTATTTTCCCTCTCCGCAGAGCCTTTTCACGATCCTCTCCATCCTAAGGGCCCTTGAGCCTTTAACCAAAATTATCGCTTTATCCTCTGGAATCTCAGCCTTATCCAGAAACTCCTCAGGGGTTGAAAAGACCTCATAGGGTCTTTGAGAGGGCTCAAAGCCTTTTGCGTAGTAGTCTGCCATCTCCCCGATAAAAAAGGCCTTATCCACAATGGAACCGGCTAATTTCCCCATTTCCTGATGGAACTCAGGGGCAAGGTCCCCGAGTTCCTTCATGTCTCCAAGAATAGCAATCTTTCTCCCCAAGGTTTCAGGCTGATCCCTTAGCCAGAGAAGGGAGGCCTCCATAGAGCCTGGATTGGCATTATAGGTGTCATCAAGGATGTAGAGGTTTCCCGCTTGATGGAGTTTGGCCCTTTCAAGCAGAGAGAGCTGCCCAGGTAGTTTTTCTATGATCTCATCCATCTTCAAGCCTGTTGCAAGGCCGATTCCAAAGGCACAGAGCAGGTTTCTCAGATTGTGTCTGCCAAGTAAATCGGTCTCAAAGGAGTAGCTCACACCACCATAGGTTAAGGTGACCTTAAAGCCCTTTCCTGAGGGGGTGACTGAAAGGAGCTGGATGTCTGCACCTTTGTCCTCTCCAAAGGAAAGCTTTTTCTGTGGGAATTTCTGGGCCTGAGTCCTGAGATTTTCCTGATCATAAAAATAGATGATCCAGCCTGCAGGATCAGTCTCTCTCCAGAGGGAGGTCTTCTCCTCAAGTATGCCCTCTAAGGAGCGGAGACCTTCCAAGTGGGCTGGCTGAATACAGGTGATGGCTGAGATCTGAGGCTGGGTAATCTCGGCAAGCCTTTCAATTTCACCTTTTACACTTGTGCCAAGCTCAAGGACTACATAGTTAAAGTTTTCCCTAAGAGAGAGAAGACTTAAGGGAACTCCGATCAGGTTATTATAGTTTGCCTCATTCTTGGCAGTTTTAAAAAACCTGCTCAACAGGGCATAGGTGAACTCCTTGGTCGTGGTTTTTCCACAGGAGCCGGTAATGGCAATGACCTTGTAGCCCTGTCTGATTCTATGCCATTTAGCCAGGTCCCCGAGGGCCCGCAGAGAATCCTTAACTAAGACAAGGGATATGGTCTTCGGGAGTTCTTCAAGTTTTAGACCCTGGGGGAAATATTCAAGGACAAGCCCTTTAGCTCCCCTGTTTATGGCTTCACTCCAGAAGGTGTGACCATCAAAGTTTTTACCTCGCAATGCCCAGAAGAGATACCCCGGCTCAAGGACCCGGGTGTCTGTGCAGAGTCCTTTAAAGGTAATTCCCATATCTCCATTGACGAGGATTCCAGATGTGGCCCTGACAATATCCTCGGTTACCAATCTATTTTCAATGAGCATTGGCCTTTAGCTCCTCTAAGATCTTTTTTATCTCCACCTGATCAGAAAAGGGATACCTTTTACCCCCTATCTCCTGATAGGTCTCATGTCCCTTACCTGCCACAAGGAGGATGTCTCCCTCTTTAAGGGACTTTACTGCAAACTCAAGGGCAGATCTTCTCTCGGGTATGCAAAAATAGGGTTTGCTCCCGTTCATTCCCACCTTAATGTCCTCAATTATCCTCAGGGGATCTTCGTTGCGGGGATTATCAGAGGTCAAGATCACAAGGTCAGAGAGTTTACTGGCAATCCTTCCCATAAGAGGTCTTTTACCGGGGTCTCTATTTCCTCCGCAACCAAAGAGGGTTATAAGCCGGTTTCCCTTGAGGGGAAGAAGACTCTTTATGGCATTTTCCAGGGCCTCCGGGGTATGTGCATAATCAACAAATATAAGGGCCCCCTTTTTATTACCACAGAGTTCAAGCCTTCCAGGAGGATTGGTAAGTCCTTCTAAGGCCCAGGCGATCTCCTCGTCTCTTAGGCCAAGGGCTAAGGCACATCCCCAGAGGGTGGCCACATTCTTGGCCTGATAGTCCCCGAAAAGATGGGTCTCCACCTCATAAAGACCCCTTGCTGTCTGAATTCTCAGCTTCAGTCCCGGAGCTCTTCCCAGGATCTGGACACTGACCGCCTCATCATTAACGGGAATGAGGGCCTCTTTCTTGAGAGGGCCTGAACTTTTTAGCTCTGAAAAAAGGATCTTCCCATACTCTGTCTCAAGGGAAATAACGGCTCTTCCGTCCTTTTCTAAGTATTGGGTAAAGAGTTTCTTTTTGGCAGAAAAATAGGCCTCCATTGTCTCATGGTAATCTAAGTGGTCTCTGGAGAGATTGGTAAAGGCAGCAACCTTAAAATGCAGGGGATAGATTCTATCCTGATCAAGGGCATGCGAAGAGACCTCCATGACCACATACTCAAGTTGAGCAAGATTTGCCCTTTTCAAAAGGGAAGCGATCTCAAGGATTGAGGGGGTTGTCTCTTTAGCAGGGATTCTCTCTTCAATTTCATAAAACAGGGTCCCAATGTAGCCGGCTTTTTTATGGAGTCTTTCCAGCAGAGACTTTAAAAAAAAAGAGGTTGAGGACTTTCCGTTTGTGCCGGTGATACCGATGAGGGTTAGGCCTTTTTCGGGTCTGTCGTAGAAGTTCAGGGCTACCTCCCCAAGTGTTCTGCGGATGTCTTCAACCCTTATTTGAGGACAATCCAGGCCTCTTTCAAGAGGAGATTCCCTGAGAAGGGCAACCGCCCCTCTTTTGAGGGCCTCCCTAATGAAGGCCTCTCCATCTAAGTTCTTCCCCTTTCTGGCAACAAAGAGAAATCCCGGCTCAACCCTGCGGGAATCATCGGTGACCCCCTTTACCATAAGGTCTTCTTTAAGATTAGAGGCCTCAATAATCTTTTCTTCCGGGAGGATCTCCTTGAGTCTTTTCATACTAAAAGTGCTTAACCAGTGTCAATAGATTTTTTTTAAGGTCTTCAAGAGTGAAGGTCCTTTCCTCCTGGGGTTTGAGTGTGCCGGATAGAACATAGAGATTTTCACCCTTTATGCCAAAATACAGCCATCTTTCATCCCCCAGCAAGAGAAAAAGTTCTCTTTCTTCAGGCTCGGAAAGAGCCTGACATCTCGGGTTTTCCTGGGGAAGTAAGGTTGGCTCAAACTCAACCTCACAGAGCTTTGTAAAATAGGCCTTCACTATATGCAGGGGTGTGATTCTCAAAAGATTTCCTTCCTCCTTAGCGTCATGGCTTCCAATCTCCCAGGTTACCTTTTTAACTCTGGCTGGAAGATGTTCTTTGGGTATGAGGATAGCCTTTTCTAAAAAATCCTTTTCTTCTTGTCCGTAATATCCCAGTAACTCACCGGTTTTCAGACTAAAGAGGGCAAAGCCATTTAGATTCAGATTCTGGTAGGTTTTACTTAAATAATAAATCCTTTTAAGAAAATTTGTATCTAAGGAGGTAAGAATGCTCTTTCCCTCTTTTAAAGAGGATTCAAAGGCCTTTTCCATTCCTGTAAGACCTTCAGACTCGGTTGTTCTTCCGAGGATGGCTCTTAGACCCTCATAGATAGGCCTTCTCTCCGTTGAGCCCTTAATAATTACATCCTTAACCCCACTTAAGACCTTTACCTCCTCAAGACTAAGGGTATTAGAAAGAAGGATCAGTCCTTTCTTGGGAAGATCCAGGGTTCCGGTAAGATAGGGCTTTACCTGATCTGGCACATCCTCGCCAAGCAGAGACTTTCCTCTTATGAGGAAATAGGCCTGATAGTTTTCTTTGTTTAAGACTAAGGGTTCCCCCTTTCTGTCCAGGATGTATCCCCTTTTGCAGCTTAGATGGGGATATCCCTTTCCCTTTGCAAAACCAAGGAGAAAGGTAACCCCTAAGACAAGGGCACACAAAATCAGGCAGATATCAAACCTGAGCTTCATTTCAGGGTAATTATGTCTCCACTTTCAGGTTTTCTTAATCCCAGAACTTTGGCCTTCTCAAGGATAACCTCCCGGGAGGTTAATTTTTTTAATTCCCCCTCCAGGACCTGTTTTTCTATAATCAGTTTTTGGGCTTCCCTTTTGATCTTAAAATAAATCAGGGTCTTGTAGGCAACCCCTACGGTCAAAACCAGAAAGATGACAGACAGGAAAACCAGGAGGGCCTTCTCCAGATATTCTGCCAGTTTTTCCCTTAGAGAGAGGGTTTCCTCACTTTTTTTATTAAGGGTCCTGTTGTAACCCAGGTCTGGTTTTAGGGTATAAACCTTTCCCGCCATCTTTAAGGCCTCCTTTCTGCTACCCTTAGTTTGGCACTCCTTGCTCTTGGATTCCTTTTCACCTCTTCAGGGCCTGGAGTGATGGGCTTTTTGGTAAGATTAATGAGCCTCTCATCACCTTTAAAGGCCCTTTTGACAAGCCTGTCCTCTAAAGAATGGAAAGAAATAATAGCAAGCCTTCCCCCGGGTCTTAAAATCTCAGGGAGATCCCTTAATGCCTTCTGCAGGTTTTCAAGCTCCTGATTGACCTCAATCCGCAGGGCCTGAAAAAGGACTGCCAGAAGGTCCTTTTCCTTCCTCTTTAAGGGTCTGTAGAATTCTCTTATGGCGGAGACAAGGTCAAAGGTGGTTTCAAAGGTCTTCATCTTTCTTTTCTGGACAATAAATCTGGCAAAGGCTTTAGCCTTGGGGACCTCACCCCTTTTTAGAATTTCACCAAGCTCTCTCTCAGAAAGGTTGTTTAACAGGTCCTTGGCCGTAAGCCTGAGCTCTAAACTCATTCTCATGTCTAAGGGCTCATCCTTTTGAAAGGTAAATCCCCTTCCTGAACCCTCAATCAGGAAGGATGAAAGCCCAAGATCAAGTAAGACCCCATCAGCTAAAACCCCCTCTCCTTCAAGCACCTCTCTTATATGAACAAAACTTTTGGGGATGATCTTAACCCTCCCTTTAAAGGGCCTTAAGGACTCTTCGGCAAATTTCAGGGTATCCTCATTCCACTCAAAGGCATAAAGAAAGGCATTTTCTTTCGCTCTCTCCAGTATGGCCTTTGAATGTCCTCCAAGACCTAAGGTGCCATCCACAAAAATTTTTCCTTCTTCAATCTTCAGCCAATCCAGGACCTCTTTAAGTAAAACCGGTTCATGCTTGCTCAGCTCTCTTTTCTCCATTGAGATAGGGATTCAGGACATTCAAAAGGTCATCAAAGGATTCCTTAATTCGGTTAAACCGCTCCTCTAAGGCCTGAGGATTCCAGATCTCAAAATAAGATAACATCCCCAGAAGGGTGACCTCCCGATCTGCCTGGATCTCCTCGCGCAGGGATTGAGGCAAAAGGATCCGGCCCTGTTTGTCAGGTTCACATTCTTCAGCGGAACCAAGAAAATACCTCAAGAACTCCCGGGCCTCTTTCATTCCAAAGGGAAGTCTGAGCAGATTTTCCTCCATTTTTTTCCACTCTGAAACAGGGTAAACTACCAAGCACTCAGGCATATTAGTGACAATAAGGGCCTCTGTGCCGTATTTAACTCTCAGGACCTCTCTAAATTTTGAGGGAAGACTAAGTCTCCCCTTTTCATCTAAGGAATGTCTGAATTTTCCTCTAAACATTTTCTTCCACTTTTTACCACTTTATACCACTAAAGGATATTTGACCTCTTCAAAAAGTCAAGAGGGGATTTTAAAAAAATTTTGAGGGTGTTCGAGTTCTTTGCAAGATTGTTTTTTTGAGGTAGCCGCAAGACCTTTAAACTAAAACCCCACGCAAGCTGAAGCTTACGGCTACCAAAACCCGGAAAAGATTTTAAAGAGGTAGGCGCAGGCTTTAGCCTGCGTGGGCTTCCAAAAATAAAAAATAAAAAATCCAGCGCAACATAAAGGTTGCGGCTACCTCCAGAACCAAAAATCATTAATTTGGTAGCCGCAAGACCTTTAGCCTGCAAAAAAATCTCACGCAAGCTGAAGCTTGCGGCTACCAAAACCCGCAAAAGATTTTGAATTTTAAGGCAGCAGCAGACTTAAGGAAGAGGAGTATGGGATTTTACTTGAAATGGGTAAGAAGCTCTTCTAAATTCTTCGCCACAATGGCCTTGTAAAAGATTTGCCTGAGAAAGGCTTCATCTGTCTCTTCCTCAATCTTTCTCCTTAATTCCTCCGGAACCTCTCCAAACTTGTCCCTCAGGGCATCAAGCAAGGTCATCTTCACTGTCCTCAGGGCCTGTAAAGCTCCTTCAATG
>CAYTDX010000022.1:0-18531 GCA_964436655.1 uncultured Caldimicrobium sp. | reverse complement strand
AATTTTAAAAGTGGAAAGAAAAAAAATCTTTGATCTAAATCAATTTTTTAAAAAATGATTTTTTAAAAGGTGGGGTGAAATAAAATAGGTTGAGTGTTTTTGTTTGCAAAAAACATGTCATCAAGTGAAAAATTTTAATTTTGTGGTATATTAAGAACTTTGCGAAACTATGTTTTTTTGTTTTTCTGATGGCCGTGGCCTTCAGGTTGCCTGTAGGAAAGAGGCCTTGAATAAATGAATCTTTATCGGCGTATTAAGAAATTGATTGGAAAGGCTGTTTTTGGTTATGAGCTCCTCAAAGAGGGGGACAGGGTTCTTGTTACCCTTTCGGGAGGAGAGGATAGCCTTGTTATGACTCACTACCTGGGAGAATGGAGACACCTTTATAATCAAAGACTGGAGATCTTTGCTGTTCACTTAGATATGGGTTTCCCTAAGGAGGAAGAGGCATACAGAGAAAAGCTGAAATACTTAAGACAGTTTTGTGAGGAAAGGGGCCTTCACTTTATCTTTGATAGAATATCTGCCGGAAACTTAGCCTTAGATGCCTTTGATAAAGGCACAGCCTCACCCTGCTTTGTCTGTTCCTGGAACCGAAGAAAATATTTTTTCAATCTGGCAGAAAGGCTTGGGGTCCAGAAGATCGCCTTTGGTCATCATCAGGATGATGTAATCACAACCTTCTTTATGAATATCTTTTATTGTGGGGAGATCTCAACCCTTTTACCCAAACAGGAGATGTTTAAAGGAACTCTATATCTGATTAGACCCCTTTATTTTGTGGAAAAGGACATGATCACCCGCTTGGTTGGTAAGATGGGCTGGCAGGTCCTGGAAAACCCCTGTCCCTTTTCTGGAGAGACCAAAAGGGCCTTCTGGAACAAATTTTTAAAGGAAAAGGTCTTTTCCCTTGACCCTGTGATAAAGAGAAACCTCTTTTCTGCTATTTTCAACCCCCGAAGGGAGTATCTTCCATCACCTCCCAAAAGAGGGAAGTAGAGGTTTTATGAGTTCAATAGTCCTTGAAAGGGCTCCTCTTTTTTCCTGCAAAAGGGCATAGGCCCTCTCTCCAAGGTTATGTCTTTTTTCAGGAGATTTAATAAGTTCTCCAAGGGTTTGCCTCAGTTCTCCGGGCTCAATTTGTATGAGGCCTCCCCTTTCGGTGAATTCTTTAACAAAGGGAAAGTTATCTGTATAGGGGCCCATGAGGACTGCCTTTTTCCAGAAAATGGCCTCAAGGGGATTTTGTCCTCCCTGGGGAAGGAAGCTCCCCCCAATGATTGCAAGATCACAGATTCTATAGAGGCTTGCAAGGGCACCCATCTCGTCAAAGAGGATTACTCCTCTTGGAGAGAGGTTTTTTAGTATCCCCTCCTTAAGGTTACTATACTTAGCATAAAAATCCGCCCCTGAAAGGTGATTCTTTATAATCTTTTCAACCTCATTGAACCTCTCGGGATGCCTTGGCACAAGGATAAGGGTGCCTTCTGATGCGGCCTCAAAGAAGGCCTTAAGGATCAACTCCTCTTCAGAGGGGTGGGTGCTACCGGCAATGATAAGCGGACGGGGTAGAGTTTCTAAGTCTGCAAAATTCCTTATCTCAGGACTAAGTTCAAACTTGAGGTTACCAACTACCTTTATTTTTTCAGGGCTTAATCCTAAGGCCCTCAGTCTTTCGGCATAAAGTTCCTCCTGAACTGCCAGAAAGGTCATGTTTTCAAGAAGGGGTCTGAAGAAAAAGCGGAGGCGGAAATAATTTTTAAAGGAGCCTTCACTAATTCTTCCATTTATGAGGGCAACAGGAATATGGCCTGAGATAATCTTTATGAGATTGGGCCAGAGTTCTGTCTCGGTGATAAAGAGGGCCTCAGGTCGGATCTTTTTGTAAAATCTCTTAAGAGGGCAGGGCAGATCAAAGGGCAGATAATAGACCTTTACAGGAAGCCCGGCAAACCTCCTTTCAGCTACGGCTTTTCCAGTATCGGTGATGGTGGTAATGACAAGGTTATAATTCTGGGAGAGCACCTTGAGAAGAGGAGTAAGGGAGAGGACCTCTCCCACAGAAACCGCATGGATCCAGAGAATGGGGGCCTCTCTGGAAAAGGAAGGTGGTTCAACTAAGCCCAGTTTTTCTTTAAGCCAGGAAAGTCGCTTGCCCTTAGGTCTTTTTAAAAATTCCCCAGTGAAAAGTAAAAGCAAGCCAAGGCTATAGATGATGGTGTAGAAAATAAACATTACAGATAAATTAGGGCAACCTGGGTGTAATTATAATTTCTTTCTCGGCGAAAGCTGTGATAAAGGTCTCTTAAGCAGTGGGTGCACTCTGGGGAGGCCCAGAGGTTTTCTTCAGGGACACCCAAGATTTTTGCCTGATGGAGATTTAGCTCTTTGAGATTGAGGAGATAGCCTTTATCTCTCTGTATAAGAAAGGGGGGCCTTTTAAAAGGGGCATCCAGCAAGTCAAGGACCTCTTCTTTAACTTCATAACAGCTCCCCTGAATGTGAGGGCCAAGGGCTACAAGTAAGTCCTCGGGTCTGCAACCCCAATCCAGAAGTCTCTCTATGGCCTTGCCAAGGATTCCTGAAAGGGTTCCTCTCCAGCCCGCATGAACTGCGGATACGCACTCTTTTCTCTTATGGGCAACAAGTATGGGCACACAATCTGCCGTTTGCACCCCGATGGAGAGCCCTTTGGTCCTGGTTAACACTCCATCAGCCTCCTCACTGAGGGGTTCAAAAAATTCTTTAAGTTCAATAATCTTATCCGAATGGGTCTGCCGAGGAAAGAAGGTATCAGGATAGCGCTTTAAAATCTCTCCTTTGGAGAGCTTAAAGCTAAAAAATCCAGGGATTTGAAATCTCTGAAAAAGGGGGGGAGTGAACATCTTAGAGGCTTTGCAAAAATTGGGGTAATTTCCTTTTAAGTTCCTTCAGGGCTTTAGCCCGATGGCTCAGCTGGTTTTTAATCTCTAAGGGAAGTTCAGCCGCGGTTTTTTCAAAATTGAATTCCTTTACTAAAAAGACAGGATCATAGCCGAATCCATGTTCCCCTCTGGGAGCAAAGGAAATCTTGCCTTCCCAGATCCCCTCACCAGTGATATATTGTCCTGATGGATGATAGCATACCATAACACAGACAAAACGGGCGGTTCTTTTTTCCTCTGGCAGGTCCTTCATTAATTCAAGGAGCTTCAGGTAATTTTTTTCATCTGTAGCATCACTTCCGGCAAAACGGGCTGAGTGAATCCCCGGGGCCCCCCCTAAGGCCAATACCTCAAGGCCAGAGTCATCTGCTAAGGCAAGAAGGCCGGTTTTCTCTGCATAGTATCTAGCCTTTAAAAGGGCATTTTCAAAGAAGGTCTTCCCGGTCTCAAGAGGGGGCTCAATTTCTGGGAAATCCTTCAGGGATTTGATTTCAAGCTCTAAGTCCTTAAGGGTCTCCCTGATCTCTTGCATCTTCCCCAGATTGGTGGTTGCAATTAAGAGGTCTCTAACCTTCACTCAAGGCCTCCTTTTGTATTTGGATTAGCCTCTGGATGCCCCTTTCAGCTAATTTTTTCATCTCCCAAAGGTCTTCCCAGGCAAAAAGCCCCTTTTCTGCCCCGGCCTGTATCTCGGCAATCCTTCCTGATTCAGTAAGAAAGAAATTGGCATCCACCTCAGCCAGAAGGTCTTCTTCATAATTCAGGTCAAGGTAAAAGGTATCTCCAATCTTTCCTACGCTAACACCTGCGACATATTCAAGCACCGGGTCTTCTTGAAGCAGGTCCCGTTCTCTTAATTTTTGGATAGCCCTCTTCAGGGCAACAAAGGCCCCTGTAACAGAGGCACACCTTGTTCCTCCATCTGCATTGAGCACATCGCAGTCCACCCAGAGGGTCCTTTCCCCCAGTTTGGTAAGGTCTGTAACCGCCCTCAGGACCCTACCGATGAGTCTCTGTATCTCCTGGGATCTGCCCTTTCTTCCTAGGGTCTCCCTGGGGCTCCTCTCAGTGGTTGCACCAGGCAAAAAGGCATATTCAGCTGTAATCCAGCCAGTCCCGGTTCCCTTGAGAAAGGAAGGGACCTTTTCATCAAGGCTTACGGTGCAAAGAACAGCGGTATCTCCCACTTCAATAAGCACCGAGCTTAAGGGATTTTTCAAGAGATCAATCCCAATCTTTACGGGTCTCAGTTCATCAAAGGCTCTTCCCTCTTTTCGCATCCCTGACTCCCTCAACGGAAAAATCTATCTGGTCTCTTTCAGGTAAAAATTGGAAAGTCCTTTCTAAGTGAATAGCCTTGGTGGGACAGACCTCTAAGCAATTGAGGCACCTAATACATTCAAGGGAATTTAATTCCTTAGGAATGGTTAATCCCATGGGACAGACCTTTTCACAAAGGGTGCATCCTGTGCACTGGGTCTTAACCCAGCTTAAGCGAAAAAGACTGAATTTATTAAAAATTCCATAAATCAATCCGAGGGGACAGAGGTTTTTACAAAAGAAACGAATTTCCATAATACAAAGGAGGAGAATTACAAGCAAAAGAAGGCTTTTCCATGCAAAGACCAGGCCTATTTTCTGGGTAAGGCCAGGCTGAAGGAGGAGATTGAAATATCCTGCCTCAAGGGTCCCAGCAGGGCAGATATACTTGCAAAACCAGAGGATGCCATAACCTATTTCTTTGATAAAGAGGGCTGGAAATAGGAAAACAAGGAGAATGAGGAAGAGGTGTTTAAGGTAGCGCTGGGCCCGATAGGGTAGATTAAAGGTTTTTTTATAAAAGGGGAGCTTATAGAGAAGCTCTTGCAGAAAACCAAAGGGACAGAGCCACCCACAGATAAATCGGCCTAAAAAAAGACTCATCAATAAGAGGTATCCAAAAAGATAGAGAAAGACTTGAACTAAGTAAGACCAGGGAAGAAGGCGAAGGGAGATCATTATTTGCTGAATGGATCCAAGGGGGCAGGAAAAAAGGGAGGCTGGACAGGAATAACAATTGAGTCCTGGTGCGCAAAATCTCTTGAGGGCCCCGGTATAAATATTTCCAGTGCTTAAAAATCCTGTATAGCCGTTCTGTAAGAGGGTGGCCAAGATCTGGATCGTTCTTCTGGTCTTAAAGATCTTCATTCTCTTCAAGACCCATGCAGGAAAGACAGAGTATGCTTCCCCTTGACTGGATAAAATTGAAACCCTGAGAGGCTCCCAACACTACGGTCAGGATGGCTATGACCCAGAGGATAACAGGTAGAAAGCGGAAGAGCTTCCTCATACCAGTCTTTTCCTCAAGAAGTCTGCAAGTTCCTCTGCAAGCTCCTTAGCAAGCTCGTAAGAATAGGCCTCAACCATGACCCTATACTTTGGTTCCGTTCCAGAGGGCCTGACAAGCACCCTGCCTTTGTCCTTAAGGGTCCTCTCAATCTCTTTGATCTTTTCAGGGAGCCCTTCAATTTCAGATAAGGCCTTTTTATGGGAGGCCTTGAGGTTTATGAGCACCTGGGGATATTTCTCAAAGGGAGGATAAAATTCAGAGAGGCTTTTTCCCTTTTCTCTGAGTATGGCAAGAAGCCTTAGGGCACAGAGAAGGCCGTCTCCAGTGGTAGCTTTATCAAGAAAGATGATGTGACCTGAGGTTTCTCCTCCAAGAAGGGCCCCTTTTTCTCTCATGGCCTGCACCACATAGCGATCCCCAACTGGGGTGCGAAGGAGCTCCAAGCCCTCTTTGCGGAGAAATTCTTCCAGACCCTGGTTGGTCATGACCGTTCCCACAATAAGGGGAGTATTCAAAAGTTTTTTTTCTTTAAGATAGAGGCTAAAAAGGGCCAGTAAATCGTCACCATCCCAGAAATTTCCTTTGTCGTCAATTACAGCTATGCGATCTCCATCACCATCCAGAGCAAAGGCAATATCAAGATTTTTCTCTTTCTGTAAAGTTTTAAGGCCCTCTAAGTAAAGGGCACCACAGCCTTCATTAATATTGAGGCCATCAGGTTTACAGCCTATCGGAAATACCGAGGCTCCAAGTTCTTCAAATATGAGAGGTCCCATCTGATAACAGGCCCCATTTGCGCAGTCTAAACCTACCCGGAGTCCCTCAAAATTGAGATAACCTGGAACCACTGATTTTAGGTGAACCGCATAGCGACCTAAGGCATCCTTTATCCTGAAGGCCCTACCCAGATCTCCCTTAAGGGCCCTTTTTTCCTGAAATCTTTCATCAAAGATTAATTCTTCAATCTTTTCCTCTTCCTCATCGGGAAGTTTAAAGCCGTCTCTGGCAAAGATCTTTATACCATTGTCATAATAGGGGTTGTGTGAAGCAGAGATCATGATTCCAGCATCAGCCCGCATGTCCTTGGTAAGAAAGGCAATACCCGGTGTGGGTATAGGTCCAACCAGATAGACAGTTACCCCCATGGAACAGAGCCCTGAGGTTAGAGCAGTCTCAAAGAGATAGCCTGAAAGACGGGTATCCTTTCCAATAATGACCTTACTCACATGATGATCTTGATTTTTGAAGAGGAAACCTACAGCCCTCCCTACTTGAAGGGCAATTTCAGGGGTCATGGGGAAAAGATTGGCCTCTCCCCTTATCCCGTCTGTGCCAAAGAGTCTTCTCATAGGTAAAAGAGTCCTTACTTTGAGAGATAGATTATTTTAACCTGCTCTGGCTGAACTTCAAGCACCCTCTCAGGACGGAGGATTTTCACATTTAGAACCCTTTCACGCTTTAATTCAAAAAAGTCAACTTCTTCGGTTTTGAGGAATTCAATGGCCTGAAGGTCATCCCAGAAGCCCCTGATACTGACTGAGGCGGGATTGACCATAATTCTAAAATTTGAACTGGGTGGATTTTCCTTAAAAATTACCTTTACAGGGACCTTTTTTGTGGATACCTTTCTAATGACAAGGCTGACATAATTCGGAGAGACCTCTTTTACCTTTACATTCTCTGGAAGGTTTAATTTTTCAATAGGGATACGCACCTGGTGAATCCCTGGGGGATAATTGGAGAGATTCAACTCAATCTGCAGGGTTTGTTTGTTAAGCCTTCGTAAATCATTTCGGTTGGCAAGCACTTTAATAGTGATGGTGCTTGGATTTATTTCCCAGACATAATTTTGGTTAAGAGAACCCTTGACCTGAACTGGCACCTCTATGCCCCTTTCAACAGGCTTTCCCCAGACCACAAAATACCAGAGAGTAGCAGATAAAAGAAAGGCAACGAGCTTTAATTTATGTTCTCTTTTCACTTCTGGATTCCCTCTTTATTCTTTGCCACCAGGGGACCTTTGTCTCAAATCCGAGAAGTTGAGAGAGCATCTTTCTCAAAGTAGCTGGTGTGAGATCCCGGGTTATCTTTCCACTAACCGCTAAGGATATGTGTCCCCTTTCCTCGGAGACAACAATTGCTACAGCGTCAGTAATCTCTGTTATTCCAAGGGCCGCCCTGTGTCTTGTCCCCAGATCCTTAGCAATTTCAGGATTGGTTGATAGAGGCAGTACCACACCTGCTGCCAGAATCTTATCCTCACTGATGATTACTGCCCCATCGTGTAAGGGAGATTTGGGATAAAAGATGCTCACCAGGAGTTCCTGTGAGATCCTGGCGTTAAGGGGGGTTGCGCCCTCAAGATAGTCTTTAAGGCTGATTTCTCTTTCAAAGACTATAAGGGCCCCTATTTTTTTTCCCGCCATTTCCTCAGCGGCTTTTACTACCTCTTCTATGCCATAAGAATACCGAGCTTGAAGTTTTAAGAAGGGGACTGTGCCGATCTGAGCAAGGGCCCTGCGGATGTCATCCTGAAAGATGATAATAATTAAAATAAGGACCGAGGATAGGAAGGTATGGAGCAACCAGTTTAGGGTCAGAAGTTGAAAGATTTCAGAAAAAAAATAGAGAAAAACCAGAAAAATAAGACCAGCCACCATCTGTAAGGCCCTGGTCCCCTGGATGAGGAGTAAAATTCTGTAAATGATAAAACCTACAATTAGAATATCTACAAGGTCTGTGAGGCGAAAGGCCCTTATAAATTCTACAAAGTAACTGAGATCAATCTTCAAGCTTTGAGTTCCTTCCAGAGATATTTAAAGGTCTTTAAGGTATCAGCAACCAGGGCCACATTGTGCACCCTGAGAAAATGGACACCCTGTAAAAAGGCAAAAATAGCTACCCCTGAAGTGCCGGCATCCCTTTCAGGGATAGGTTTTTGAAGGATCTCACCAATAAAGCCTTTCCTTGAAGGACCCAAAAGAAGGGGTGTCCCAAACTCCTGAAACTCCCTGAGTCCTTTGAGAATAGCTATATTGTGAGAGAAATTTTTACCAAAGCCAAGCCCAGGGTCAAGGATGACCTTATCAAGGGAGATACCCTTCTGAGAGAGGAGGTCTAAACGCTTGCTAAAATAGGTCTTTATCTCTTTGACTACATCCTGATATTGAGGATTTATCTGCATGGTCTGAGGAGTCCCCTGGATGTGCATAATAACAATAGGGCAATTAAAGTCTTTAGCCACATCAAGAATTCTTGGATCAAACTGCCCTCCTGAGATATCGTTTATAATATCCGCTCCGGCCTTAAGGGCCTCTTCAGCTACCCGGGATTTGTAGGTGTCAATGGACAGAACAGCCTTTGGGAAGGCCTCTCTTATGGCCTTAACGACAGGTAAGACCCTTTTCAGCTCCTCCTCTTCCGGAACAGGTTCAGCAAAAGGGCGAGTGGATTCCCCTCCTATGTCAATTATTTGGGCCCCTGCCTTCAACAGATTTTCAGCCTTTTCTAAGGCCCTCTCTAAAGTAAGGGCCTCTCCCCCATCCGAAAAGGAGTCGGGAGTCACATTGAGGATACCCATAAGATAAGGGGTATCTTCCCAATCAAAAAGGTTATCCCTGAGCTTGAGGGGTGAGGGCATCTTTTCCTTTAGTTACCCTGAAGGAGCCATTTAAATTTCTCACTGTCTATGGTTTCCTCTTCAAGGAGAGTTCTGGCAACTAAGTGAAGCTTTTCCAGATAATCTGTTATTATCTTTTTGGCTTCTTCATAGCATTTGTGAATAATTTCCTTAGCTTCATTATCAATAAGCCTGGCTGTTTCCTCCGAATAATCTTTAATCTGAAAGAGCTCTTTTCCAAGAAAGATAGGCTCTTCGGACTTTCCGTAGGTGAGTGGACCAAGGTATTTACTCATTCCGAATTCACAGATCATCTTCTTGGCAATGTGTGTGGCCTTTTTGAGGTCATCCCTTGCCCCGGTGCTCAATTTTTGAAAGACCACCTCCTCACTTACCCTTCCTCCCAAAAGGACGGTTATCTTTTTAAGAAGGTATTCTTCGGTATAGATGTGTCTATCATCAAGGGGGAGCTGTTGGGTTACACCCAGGGCCTGTCCTCTGGGGATAATACTTATTTTGTGAACAGGATCGGGGTCCGGTAAGTAGTGGGCAACAAGGGCATGTCCGGCTTCATGATAGGCAATGATCCTTTTTTCCTCTTCACTCAGGGCCATTCCTCTTCTTTCTTTTCCCATAAGGATCTTATCTTTGGCCTCTTCCAGGTCCTCCCTTTCAATAAAATCTTTACCTTTTTTAGCGGCAATCAGGGCAGCCTCATTCATGAGATTTTCAAGATTGGCTCCGGTAAATCCTGGCGTGCTCTTGGCAATGGCCTTTAGATCTACCTCTGGGGCAAGTTTTACCTTGGTGGCATAAAGTTTCAGAATAGCCTCTCTTCCATTGACATCCGGTGGAGGGACCACAATTTGTCTGTCAAATCTTCCGGGACGCAAGAGAGCCATATCCAGGATATCTGGACGGTTGGTGGCTGCAATGACCACGATACCCTCGGCAGTGTCAAAACCGTCCATTTCAACCAGGAGCTGGTTAAGGGTCTGTTCCCTTTCGTCATGACCTCCTCCCAGACCTGCCCCTCTCATTCTCCCTACCGCATCTATTTCATCTATGAAGATAATACAGGGGGCATGGGCTTTGGCCTGTTGAAAGAGGTCTCTCACCCGGGCTGCCCCTACTCCAACAAACATCTCCACAAAGTCTGACCCGCTGATACTGAAAAAGGGGACCCCTGCTTCTCCAGCTATGGCCTTGGCAAGAAGGGTCTTTCCAGTGCCAGGTGGTCCAACAAGTAAGATGCCCTTGGGAATGCGGGCCCCAAGTTTGGTAAACTTTTGAGGGTTCTTTAAAAATTCAACCACCTCTTGAAGCTCCTCTTTGGCCTCTTCCACACCGGCTACATCCTTAAAGGTTACTTTGCTTTCCCCCTCTTTAAGGAGCTTGGCCCTGGATTTGGCGAAAGAAAAGGGTTTGTTCCCGGGTTGCATCTGCCGGACAAAGAGCACCCATAAAAAGATGAGTATGATAAAGGGTAACCAGGAAATTAAAAAGGTAGTAATCCAGTTGTTTTGGTTTTCAGGGCGAACAGTTATCTTTATGCCCTGTCTTTTGAGGAGGGTTAAAAGTTCTTTATCCTCCGGCAGGATGTAGGTTGTGAACTCCTTGTTATCTAATAATTTTCCATAGGCCTGCTTTCCTTCAATGGTAACCTCTTTCACCTCACCCTTTTCAACCTTCTCCAGAAAATCTGAATAGGAAAGTGAGAGGGAGGAATAAAAATTAGTTTTGGTAAAAAAGAAATTGTATATAAACAAGATCAAGGCCCCAAGGAGTATCCAAACTAATAGTCCCTTAGCTATGTTTTTCATCCAATAAGCCCCCTTTTATGGTTCTACTATGTAAATTTATAACAGGATTCTTTAAAATCAACTTCAAGGTTGAATTTGAAAGAGCCAGATCCTTTGAGTATCCCTTTGAACAAGATATTCTGGGTGAATGTAAATATTCCAGACACCAATAATCTGCCCGTCCCTTTCAATTACTAATAATTGATCTCTCAGGTAAGAGGGCACCCTCTTTTCCTGAAGGAATTTTTTTAACTTTTTATGGCCTATTCCAGGAATGTATATTCTATCCCCGGGTTTTCTCTTGCGAAGAATAAAGGGGGGATGGAGGGTGTCCCCGGAGAGTTGAAAGTTTTTAGGGTCTTGAAGAGGCCTAAGCTCACTTGGAATGAGAGAGATCTGGATTTTTCCTATGGGGAGTTCAAAAAGGCCAGGTCCCTCTATCTTTATTTCAAAATAGGGTGTGGTGAAGACCTTTTTAGAGAGTCTGAGATAACCAGGTCCACGATAGGCTAAAAAACTTCCAGGGAGATAAACAGGTCCTTTGGCCTGTTTTAATACTATAGCATCAAGCATGGAGAGGTGTCTGGCTGTAACTCTGAAGAGGGGAATTCCGGCCTCTTTAAAGGCAAGAAAGTAAATCCTTCTCCGAATTACAGGGGGAAGCGTCTTAAGGTCGGCGATCTTTAAAAGGAGGTCCTCTTCCCAGAGACTCCGGATTTTTTCATAGTTTTCAAGGGCAAGACCCTCAATTAATTCCTCCTCTTCTCCGATAAGGGTAACTGTTTTTTTGAGGGTCTCCTTTAGTCTTGGATTGAAATTTTTTTCTAAAAAGGGGATTAAAAGATGCCGTATTCTGTTTCTTGGAATACGCAGGTCCTGATTGGTGGGATCCTCTCTCCAGAGGAGCCCTCTTTCTCTGGCAAACTCCTTGATTTCATCTTTGGTTACAAAGAGAAAGGGTCTTACAATGAGCTCCTCCCTCTTAACCGGGATCCCAGCAAGCCCTCTTTTCCCTGTGCCTTTGATAAGCTTCAGAAAGACCTCTTCCACAAGGTCATCAAGATGATGGGCAAGGGCAATCCGATGAAAATCGCATTTTTTTGAAAGGTGATACCAGAGGTTGTATCTCAATTCCCTTCCAGCCATCTCTAAACTCAGGCCCTCTCTTTTGGCATACTTAGGGACAGCCGAGGCAGTATAAAAAAAGGGAAGTCTCCTTTCTTTGCAAAATCTGTAAACAAAAAGGGCATCTTTGTATGATTCTTTACGAATCTTGTGGTCATAATGGGATACAGAGATCTCAATTTCAAGCTCCCTTCTTAGGAGAAAAAGGGTTTCAAGAAGGGTTATGGAGTCAAGCCCTGAGGAGACCCCAACTAAGACCCTATCACCCTTGCGAATAAGCCTGTGTTCTTCAATAAATCTTTTAATCCTTTGTAGAAACAAGGGCTAATACTTCCTTAGCTGAGGCTTGATGTAAATCATAGGCCCTTTTGGCCAATTTTATAAGGTCTGAGGTAATTTCCTTGGGATTTCGTGGCTCAGGATAAAGTTCATATCTTTGAGAGGGTGGCTCGGGTAGGGAGATTTTCAGGGACCTGGCAAGTTCTTCATAGGTCTTTTCTCTTTCCTGAGGAGTTGCAATTTCTGAGGCACCCTCAGTAAGGCGAGAAAAAAAGTCAAGGATTGAGGGAAGATCAAAGCGCTTATAAAAGGCCTGGGTCTCCTCTTTCAGGGCCAGATATTCTTCCTCAAGCTCTTTTAGGTTTTTGATATAAATTTTATAGCTTTTAAAGAGGTCTTCATATAATCTTAAAAGGAGTTTGGTAAAACGGGATTTTGAGGTAAGTCCAAAGGGAAGTCCTCCCATTTTCTGGAAGAGTCTTCTGCGGATATTGGTGGAATTTAAAACCTCTGGATGATAGCAGCTTTTTAAAGGGAACTGACTTAGCCTTTCAAATTCCTGAATCAGCTCATTATTTTCAAGCATAAATAAGATTCTGCAGGCATTCAGAACCAGGGCCTCCTCCTTTTTGGAGAGGTTCTTGACCTTTTCTTCAAAATCGGACCAGGACTTTTCAAGGAATACCTTTTCGTTGAAGTAATTCTCGGCAATCTCCCTTTTAACTTCCCCAGTTAAGGCATCAGCTATGTCTTCCCAGGGCATCAGGCACCTTCCTTTTTGGTAATCTTTGAATCTTCTAAGTAAAAGGTAATGGGACCGGAGAGCTCAGATTCATTGGTAAAATTAAAATCAGCTATACCCAGAATAACATTGGGATAGATTTTTTGAATAACCTTTATAACCTTTATGCGAAGATCCTTTAAGCTATCCTTTATTTGACCTATTTTTTCTTTTGTCTCTTTTAAAAGTTGGCTTATTTTTTCTTTTTCTGCCAGAAGTTTCTGGAGAATGGCTTCATGTTTAGCTGTAAACCTACCATCACTTTTCAATTTCTCGGATAGCTCAATTCCCGAGTGTATTTTTTTCAAAGTCTCTATGTAAATCTCTTCCCTTTCCAGAAGGTGCAAATAGGATTCAACAGTCTCTTCAAGATAGCCAGCAAAGACCTCTGTTTTCGTCTGGGCAGAGTGGCCAAGGACCTTGGTCTCAATGTTGCCTGTAGCTGTTACTCTTCCTCCATAGATGATACCTTTACCCTCGGTTGCAACTATATTTCCCAAAACCGAGGTTTTAGTAAAGACAAGATAGTCCTTGACCCACAGATTTCCCTGAATCTTAAGGGAAGCAAATTCTGCCCCTCTAATCTTGGCCTCTCCTTTGACCTCAACCTCGGTTTCCTCTCCTCTGATAACCCCATCACACAGGAAAAGACCTTCAACGGAGATCTTGACTTTATTTTCTGTACAACCCTTAAGTTCAAGCTCCCCTTGGCAACTCACCGAGAAGCCAAACTTGATATCTCCGTTTATGATGAGTTTATTTCCGATGAAATTGATGTTTCCCACAGAAAAGTCCACATCCCCTTTAAGGGTGAATTCTGGAAAGACTTCAAGCTTATTCTTTTCAAATTGCAGAACTCCGGCCCTTTTGGCCTTTATGTGATGATCCCTTTCATCAAGATAGACATTTTCCCCGAGTTCAAAGGTGCGCTCTTCCTTTAAAGGAGGGGGTTCAAGCGGGTCTCCCCAGACATTTATTCCCGGGGTAGGTGGGATAGCTGGATGCCATTTGGCTATTGCCTCATCAGCCTCAGCACAGAGGATCTTTTGCACCGCCTCTCTGAGATCAATCTTTCCCTTTTTTTCCGGTGATTCTTTTTCTACAGTCTCTTCCGTTGCAAGAGGAAGAAATTTGGGCAGGAGCTCTATCCTCTCAGGGATTCCCTCCTTGGGTAAATGGCCTTTGGCAACTATTATTTTTCCCTCTATGACTTCAGGTTCTTCAAGTATGGTTGAAATCCCTTGACTTTGTAGAAAACCTTTGATCTCTTCCCAGGAATTATTAAATTTTTGCCGGCCTGTGTCATCCATAAGGGGAGTTTCTAAATACACATAGAGGTCCTCTTGTGAAACCTTAAAGATAAAGTCATTCCATACTATTCCTGCTTCTTTGGCCTCTTTTCTATCCGCCATGGATTTCCTTTTTTTTCCAGGTCTTTTCTTCTCCCCTTAAGAGTCTCTTTATATTTTCCCTGTGCTTAAGCCAGATGAGCAAGGTTAGCAGGGCTCCGCTAATTAAATATTCGGTGGGATATTTAAAAAGATAAATAAAGATAGGTAAAGAGGCTGTGGCTATTAGAGAGCCAAGGGAGACATATCCGGAGAGATAGACAGCTATTAAAAAACAGAGTAGAGATGGAAGCATAGCCTTAGGGGTAAGGACTAAAAATGTCCCGATAGTTGTAGCCACCCCTTTTCCACCCTTAAATTTTAAGAAGGGAGAAAAAAGATGTCCCAAGACGGAAAAAAAAGCAACCCCTGCAAAGAGATAGGGGGCTTCTTTAAAATCATAACCAGTGAAAATCCTGGTTATTACCAGAGCCATTATGCCCTTTCCGGCATCTCCTACAAAGGTTAGGACCCCCCATTTTTTTCCGAGAAGTCTGGCTACATTCGTAGCTCCAGGATTTTTACTCCCCTCTTTACGGGGATCAACCCCTTGGGGAAGAGATATAAGAAGGGCAAAGGGAATGGATCCGAGAAGATAAGCCAGAAAAAGATATAGAATGTAATTTATAAACACATTATAAGTATAAAAGGGATTTCCGATTAATCAAGGCCCAAATTTTGGTTAAGAGGTCTGCTTATAGCCCTCTCTTGACGGAAGAATTTTGGTGTCCAATTTCTGTAAAGAACTCTAATAGTCAACCCCGGGGATTTCAACGGAGACCACTTTGGGAGTTATAAAGACCATTAATTCCGTTCTGTCAGAGGTTTTTTCCTTTCTTTTAAAGAGTTCTCCGGCACCAGGAATCCTTGAAAGCCCAGGGACACTATCAAGGCTATCTCCCACATCATTAGTTTTGATTCCCCCAATAATAAGGGTTTCACCGCTATTGATTAGGACCTTGGTCTTTGCAGTCCTTGTTATCAAGGCAGGAACGCTGTTAACGACTCTACCCCAATCAGGGGTGCTTTTTTCAATCTCCACATCAAGACTTATACGATTATCCGGAGTTACATGGGGAGTTACCTTCAGTCTGAGGACTGCATCAATAAATTGAGTGGTTGAAATTCCATATTGGGTGAGCTGAAGATAGGGGATCTTGTATCCCTGTTTAATCTCAGCATCCTGATTATCAAGGGTTAAGATCTTTGGTCTTGCAAAGATGCGGGCTACGCCTTTTTGTTCCATGGCGGAGAGTTCTGCATCAAGGAGAAGGACGCTTTTCCCAATATGACCGAAGGCAAAGCCGATGTTACTGGTCCCGGCTGTTCCCAGATCCACCAAGGTTCCTGCAGGAAAGGTGATCCTTACGGTGGAGTTGCCAGGACCACTCCCACCAGGATAATTATAGGTATTGGCTCCCGTTGTGGCTGAAGGAGCACGACCTGCTCCAAGGATAGTATGTTCTGACCCTCTATAAGCTGAACCTCCCCATCTGATCCCAAGTTTGTGGGCATACTGATCCTGTATCTCTACAATTCTTGCTTCTATCACAACCTGCTTGGTTGGTTTATCTACCTCTTTTATAATACGCTCAATTTCTTGCAGATTTTTATCCGTGTCTTTAACAATGATAATATTTGAATTGGGCTCAAAGGTGATCTTTCCATCACCTGTAACGATTTCCTTTATCTTGCTAACGAAAATATCTCCTTTTATATATTTGAGCTGGAATGTTTTGGTGGTGAGGGGACCCTTTTCCTGGATATCCTTTAGAGAGGTCAGATAGTCTTTATATCTATCCCTTTCGCTTTTTATCTCATCAATAGGAGCGATTCTTACCACATTCCCGAGCTTCATCATCCCAAGCCCGTGATTGGCCAGAACTATATCCAGAAGTTGATCCCAGGGAACCTGCTTTACCCTCAAAGTAATTGTCCCTTTAACCTTATCACTTACCACAATATTAATGTTCCCGACCTCTGAGAGTAACCTGAAAACAGCATGCAGATCCGCCTCCTGAAAGTCAACGGATATAGGGGCCCCAGTATATCTTTTAACAAAGGGGAGTTGTAGATTGGCTTGAGTGGCCTGTACTGGATATTCGTATCTGGGTAGATCAAGGTTATCTATCTGGGATTTGATGATCCTATCTCCCTTTATGGTAGCAAGGGCAGGTTTTATATCTCTTTCCCAGAGCAGGTCCACAAAGAGTTTGTTTTCAAAGAGGAAACTTTGAAAATTAAAATTCTTTAAGGTTGTGAATTCAATTATCAGCATATCCTTTTCATAAGACACATTGAATTCCTTGAAAACCTCCTTTGGAAGTTTTTTGATCCAGGCTGTATTTTTAGGGGACGAATCTATTAGTTTGAGGATCAATTTGTTTCCCTCTTTAGAGATTTCAAATCTCGGTTTGCTTTCAAATTCAAAAACCAATCTATCAACGGGCTCTTTTAAATAGTAAAGGTCCTTCAGATGATTGAGGGCAAAGACAGGAGACCCTTTAAAGATAAATACTAAAGAGATTAAAAGGATATACATAAACTTTAATTTCTTCATCTATAACCTCTCTTTTTTTAAGGTTATTTTTTTGGTCTTCTTGCTTTTAACACCGAATAAGTTTTCTGAGATTTCTTCAATAATTAAGTAATCATTTCCTATTTCCTTGATAGTGGCCTTTCCTATTTTGTCTCCCTCTCTAAGGATGTAACCCTTCTTAGTTGGGTCTTGAAGTAAGGCCATTTTTTTGCCATTTTTTCTCACTATACCAACCAATTCTAAGGGAATAGTTTCTTCTTTTTGGGTAAGAATTTTATAAGTCTTGGGTGTAATAAAGGGATTTTGAAGGTTCTGTAAGTCTATGGTATAGACCTCCTTTTTAAGGGTTTCCTTCCACTTTTCAAGCTCTTGATCCTTCACGATAGGGATTTTAGGTCTGGGCCGCTCTTCTTTTATTTCTTCTGCTTTCTTACAATTATTTATGAGGAGTATTAATAACAGGATACTTAGAAATTTGAAGATAACCCTCATTTTTTCCCCTGGGGTGTGCTTAGAGGTTCTCCAGTAAATTTATAGGTCCTGAAGTTGCTATTGACTGAAATTTTCTCTTCCTTTGCTTCAGGAGAAAATTCAATGGTATTCAAAGTAACCAAGCGAGGTAGTCTCTCTACATCATTTAGAAATTTTATTATCTCGGAAAAGGAACCCTTAAATTGCATGCTAAAGTTAATTATATTATAGTAATCCTTTTTCTCTTCTCCGCCTGGGGTAAATTTTAGGATCTCCAGCCCATTTTTTTTAGCAAGGAGGTTGACATCTTTCAGCAATTGAGGAATCTCTTTTTCACTTGGAAGTATACCCTTGACCTCTTCTAAGAAAAGCCTTCTATTTTTGATAAGGCCTTCCAGCTCCTTTTCTCTCTTTACAAAGCCTTCAAGTTTGGCTATTTCCAGCTCCAGTTTCTTTATGTCTTCATTAAGATTTTTGATCTTTCCTTGGGCTGGAAGGTAATAAAATTTATAAAATAAAAAGAGAGGAATAAAAATAGTTCCTACAAATAATATAATTTTCTCCCGCTTAGAACTTGTCTCTTCCCAGGCTTTTAATCTTTCTTTTAGACCTTTAATGTCCATCTAAAAGAGTACCTCTAATTCAAATTCTACTAATTTTAGATCTGCCAATACCTTTTGTTGGGCATTCTTAAGATTTACGGCCTTTATAACCTCCTTTTTTTGTTCAAGCCTTTGCATGTATATAGCCAGAAAATCCATATCCAGGCCCAATCCTTTAATAAAGGCCTTTGAATTATCAAGCTTGAGAGTGGAAAATATAAGTTGATTCTGGTTCGTATTTGAAATAATTTCTGCTAAGTATCTGAGGTTTTTCCCCTGGGCCTCTTTTAGGGTTATAATAGTCTCAATTCTTTTTTTTACCTCTTCATTTTCTTTTTCCATGTTTTTTACTTTCTTTGCTATATTCTTATAATTATTTAAAGTCATTTCTTTATTTTTTTTCTCCTTTTCTAAATAGTTAATTTTATTTTGGAGATTAACAGTAAGTGAAACAACACTTATGATAAAAAACAACAAAATTGCAGAGTAAATTTTCAAAAATACAGGTGTTTTTTCAGGTGCTTCAATTTCAACTCTTTCTTTGGGTAGAAGATTAAATTTTATAATCATAGCTTATATAAAATCCCTCATAGCAGTAGCTAACGATAGAACACCCTGGGTGGTAATAATATCTAAATAATTTGGATCAATATTTTCTGAAATTTTTATTTT
>CAYTDX010000021.1:3854-18999 GCA_964436655.1 uncultured Caldimicrobium sp. | reverse complement strand
GCACATGCTTTTCAGCCGCTGCATCCACTGTCCCAGGTTTCTGAAGCTCCATGGGTTTATTGCAGCAAACTAACTGGCCCCTTCCGCCATGCATGACAAGAACAATGTTTCCACAGATTTGACACTTATAAAGTTCCAGTCTCTCTGCCATAGCCCACCTCCTGTTTGTGTTTTTAATTATATTAAGTCTAATTTAAAAATTTTTCAAGTTCTTTGTAAAAATTATCACTAATTCTTTGATGCATCCCTTTCAAAAGCTCCCTACCCTCTCCTGCCAGTGAGAGAAAGGGTTAACTCATAATGCAATTTTGCAAAATAGGCTTTTTTGGACTCAAATTGCGGAATAGATATCCTTGAGCTCCTTCAGGAGTTCCCGGAGAAGGGCCTTGAGGGAGACCTCCTCCCTTTTTGGAGTATCCTGATGGGCCTTGGTTAGTGTCTCCTCAGGAAAGTTTATATCCGGGAAAAGTGGGGGTGTAAAGGGTTCTTCTCTTCTGCTCTCCCTTTTGGGCTGAAGTATTTTTTTGCGAGCACCCTCTAAGGAATAACCCTCATCCAGCAGTTTTTTGAGTTGAACCAGGATCTCAATCTGTTCCTTTTTATAAAAGTTTCTTTTGCCAATCTTATGAGGTCTTATCTCAGGGAAACGCTTCTCCCAGTAATCTATGATATGGGGCCTTACATTAAGGATTTTGCAGACCTCTTTAAGGGGGATGTAAAGGGGGTCATGTTTCTTATTTACCCTTTTCATTATGGAGCTCAGCTCTTAGAGTTGGAGAAAGGTGAAAGAGCACCTTTCTAAAGGAAGGTATGGTTACTCTTTCTCCAGTCCTTAAATTTCTTCCCTGTCGGGGCTTAGAGTAAGTTGAAATAAAGGTCCCAAATCTGGAGATTTTAACCTCCTCCTTCAGATCCAGAGACCTCTGTATCTCCTCAAGCAGATTCTCCACAATTTGAGAGAGCATCCTCTGGGAAAGGCCGGTTCTAATTTGCAGCTCCTGAATAATAGTCTTACGGGTAATTTTTCCCATTTCAGCGTGGCCTGGCTTTGAAGTGTTCAAAGATCCTCTGACTCAGAGACTCCTGCAGGGCATTGACCTCCTCATCCTGTAAGGTGCGCTCAGGAGATCTATACCAGAATCTCAGGGTTAGACTCTTCTTACCTTCAGGGATGTTAGGCCCCTCATAGAGATCAAAGAGCTCTACTCTCTCAAGGTAAGGCCAATCCAGAGATTTAATGTAGTTTAGAATTTCAAGAAAAGGCAGACCTTTATCCACAAGACAACTCAGATCCCTGAAGGTTGAAGGAAACTTGGGAGGTTTCCTGACCTCAAGCCCCCCTCTTAACTCAGAAAAAGCCTCCAGGATCTCTGTAAGCTCAATCTCGGCAACCAAAAAAGGCCCCTTAAGGTCAAGCCCTTCAAGAATAAATTTTTTCAAGGCCCCGGCCCAGCCAATCCTTTTCTCTCCAAGATAAAGGTCAAAGGACTCACCCCTTTTCAAAAAGGCCTCCTTTGAGTGGGGCCTGAATTCTACAGAAGCCCTGAGGGCCAAAAAGAGCTCCTCAAGAAGACCCTTCAAATCAAAGATATCAACAGGCCTTTTTCGTCCTTCCCAGGGTTCTGTCCTTCTCTCCCCTTTAAGAAGTATGCCAAGACTGAGTTTTTCATCGGCAAGCTCCTGTCCCGGGAAAAAGACCTTACCTATCTCAAATATAGAGAGATCCTCAACCTCCCTTGAGGCATTAAACCGTGCCACCTCAATAATCCCGGGTAGGAGACTCGTTCTCATCACCGAAAGATGAGAGGCAATAGGATTGGAAAGCTCAAGGGTTTTTGTCCTCCTGTCCCCGGAAGAGAGATTGAGTTTTTGGATAGTTTCTGGGTTTACAAAACTGTAAGTAATGACCTCGGTTAAGCCAAAACCTGTTAGAAGGGTTCTAAGCTTTCTTTCTAAGGTCAGGCTCGGGTTGAGGGCCCTGGCCCTGAGCTCTGCCTGAGGATAGGTTGTGGGGATCCTGTCATAGCCGTAAAGCCTTGCTATCTCCTCAATCAGATCTTCGGGAATAGCAAGGTCCTGTCTGTATGAATGGGGTTTAACCTGATAGGTCCCCGCCTTGACTGAGACTTCACCAAGCTTTTTAAAGGTCTCCTCAATAAAGGAGGGAGAGATCTGGAAACCGAGAACCTGATAGATCTTCTCAGTACTGATATTTATGAGTGGAGAGGTGAATGGAGAGGTAGTGAGGTCAACTATTTCAGAGGTCTCGGTGGGATTCACTAACTTAAGAATAAGGTCTGTAGCCCTTAAAAGTCCGGTTAAAACTCCTTCGGGATCAACCTTTCTTTCAAAGCGATAACTGCTGTCTGTGGTTATGCGGTGTCTCTGTCCTGAGAGTCTTATGTTTTTTGGATTGAACCAGGCGGACTCAAGAAAGATCTCAGTGGTCTCCTCAGAAACGCCTGAGTCTTCTCCTCCCATGATTCCTGCAAGGACCATGGCCTTTTCAGCATCAGCTATAACGAGATCCTCCCCGGTCAAGACCCTTTCAACACCATCCAGCATGAGGAGTCTCTCCTGCGGTCTGGCCCTCCTCACAATTATTTCTCTTCCGGCAATTCTCCTCCAATCAAAGGCATGGAGGGGTTGCCCTGTTTCCAGAAGGACATAATTGGTAATATCCACAATGTTGTTAATGGGTCTCAGGCCACATAAAAAGAGCCTCTTGCGGATCAAAAAGGGGCTCTCTTCAACCTTTATACCTGCAAAATATCTCCCAGCATATCTAAAACAGCCCTCTCTATCCAGTATGGCTATCTTTCCAGGAAAGGGTCGCCCCCTCTTCAGAGTTTCCTCAAATTCAAAGGGCTTTAAGCTCCAGCCACAAATGAGATTTAACTCTCTGGCTATCCCCAGTATGGAGAGAAGGTCTCCCCGATTTGGGGTTATGGCCACATCAAGCACAGGCTCAGAAAGCTTGAGAACCCAATAGATGGATACACCTAACGGGGTATCTTCGGGAAAGGTAAGAAGCTTTTCCTTCTCCCCCGAAAGACCAGCCTCAAAGGGGGAGAGAAACATCCCTCCTGAAGTGAAGCCCTTTAACTCCCATGGCTCAACCTTCTGATGCGTAAAGGTTAGGCTTCCGGATCTGGCAAGCCCCACAATCAGGTTTGGTTTGACCTGCTCCTTGGCTGTGGTAAAGACATAAAGGTCCTCTTTTCCATCCGTAACCCTGCAGAGGACTACTTCCCTCAGGGTCTCTAAGGGAATTACCTCAATGATTCTAACTGTTATAAGCTCGCCAAGCTTTACAAAGGGATCATAGATCTCCTCAACCTCATGGCCTGAGAGAGTGAGTATCTCGGCAATTTCCTCAGGTGAGCCTCTGAGTTCAATAAATTCCGATAGCCAGCTTAAAGGGACCCTCATGTCTTACTCTCTTATTTAAAGGATTCAAGAAAATAGAGATGGTTGTCAAAGAAAAGCCGTATATCATCAATTTCGTATTTTATCATGGCGATTCTCTCCACTCCGAGCCCAAAGGCAAAGCCCTGCCACTTGGTGGTATCGTAATTGACGGCCTTCAAGACTTCGGGATGAACCATGCCAGCCCCAAGGATCTCAAGCCAGCCTGTTTGGCTGCAAACCCTGCAACCCCTGCCATCACAGATGACACAACTTATATCCATTTCCACGCTGGGCTCTGTGAAAGGGAAATAACTCGGTCTAAAGCGGACCCGGGTCTTTTCTCCAAAGATCTCCCTGGCAAAATAGGCAAGGATCCCCTTTAGATCGGAAAAACTTACAGCCCCGTCAATCATTAGACCTTCAACCTGATGAAACATGGGGGAGTGCCTCACATCGGCATCACAGCGATAGACCTTGCCCGGGGCAATGATTCTCAGGGGCGGGGTTCTCTCAAGCATGGCCCGGATTTGCATGGGAGAGGTATGGGTCCTGAGTAAAGCCCCATTTTTCAGATAGAAGGTTGCCTGCATGTCCCTGGCAGGGTGCCACTCTGGGATGTTTAAGGCCGTAAAGTTATAATAATCCGATTCCACCTCAGGGCCTGTGACAACCTCAAAGCCAAGGCGAAGAAAGATCTGGCAGATCTCATCAATGACCTGCGTTAAAGGATGAAGGGCCCCCCTGAGGGGCCTTCTTCCAGGTAGAGTAAGGTCCGGCCCTACCTCTTTGTCTTCCTCTGCCACTACTAAAGCTTTTCTTTTTTGCTGAATGGCCTCTTCAAGATGGGTCTTGAGCTCGTTAAGAATAGAACCTGCCCTCCTTTTTTCCTCTAAGGGCAGATCCTTTAAAGATTTTAAGGCCTGAGTGATCTCTCCCTTTTTACCTAAATACCTTATTCGGAAGGCCTCAAGGCCTGCAAGATCAGAGACTTTCTCTAATTCGCTTAAAGCGACTTCTCTGAGTTTCTCTATCTCTTCAAGTTGCATTTACTGCCAGGCCTTCTTTGCAACCTCAGCCAGTTTTCCAAAGGTCTCCGGTTCATTAACCGCAAGGTAGGCCAGGACCTTTCTGTCAAGGTCAACACCAGCCTTTTTCAGCCCGCCCATGAATTTACTGTAATTTAAACCATGAAGCCTTGTGGCTGCTCCGATACGAACCTGCCAGAGCTTGCGAAACTCCCTTTTCTTGTTGCGTCTATCCCTGTAAGCATAAACAAGGGCCCTTTCCAGGGTCTCCTTTGCCCTTCTAAAGACATTTTTCCTCTGCCCCCAATATCCCTTGGTAAGTTTCAAAATCTTTTTATGTCTCCTTCTGGTCTTAACGCCACCTTTAGCCCTAGGCATAGTCTCTTCCCTCCCCTAAGATAATTTGAGATTATTTTTAAAGTTTATCCGCGATGGCCTTGGCAATGTGGGGATAATAACCCTTATAGAGCTCTTTGTACTTTCCAAGAGCCCTTTTGGTCCTGGAACTTCTCTTTCTGAGAAGATGCCTTTTGCCGCACTTTTTGTGCATGATCTTACCTGTTGCCGTAACCTTAAACCTCTTGGCTGCACTTCTGTTAGTCTTCATCTTAGGCATAGAAAACACCCCTTTTCATAAATTTGTCAAGTTTGAAAAGTTTAATCCAAATTTTTATAAAAACAAGCCCTGGTATGAGTCCACTGGATTTTAAATGCTAAGGAAGATGGGGTGGAGTGGGATTTTTTTACTTTTGAAGTAAAATTTAGATTCTAAATTCCATATCCAAGGAATGGGGGGACGCCATGGAACATGTCTTTGATAAAATCAGAGAGGAAGAAAAAAGAGAGCTTGAAAACCTAACCAGGGACTATGTAAGTTTCCTTTCGGAGGTTAAAACCGAGAGAGAGAGCGTGGAGTTTTTCAGGGAGGCCCTCATCTCTTCAGGTTTTAAAGAGAAAGCTCCGGAAAAGGGTTTTTTTGTCTATAGAAACAAATTCCTTGCCTGCTGGAGGAAGGGGAAGAAACCCCTGAAAGAGGGTTTGAGGCTTATCGTAAGCCATATTGACACACCAAGGCTTGACCTAAAGCTCCATCCCCTATTTGAAGACCAGGATCTGGCCTTTTTAAAGACCCACTATTATGGGGGGATAAAAAAGTATCACTGGGTTGCCATGCCCCTTGCCCTGCGCGGAATTGTAGTGAAAAAGGACGGTTCGGCAATTAAAGTCGTCCTTGGAGAGAGAGAAGAGGAGCCCCTTTTTACTATCTGTGATCTCTTGCCCCATCTGGGAAGAAAAAAGCAGGAAGAGAAAAAACTGGCTGAGGCCATCTCAGCTGAAAATTTGAACATCCTTGTGGGAGGTATCCCCTTGGAAAAGGCCCCGAAGGGGAAAAAGGAGGAAAAAGAAAGGATTAAAAAGAAGATTCTAAGGCTTCTTGAGGAGAAATACGGTCTTTCCGAAGAGGACTTTTCTTCAGCAGAAATCTTTGCGGTCCCAGCAGGGAAGGCGAGAATGGTAGGTCTTGATTCAGCCTTTGTGGGAGGCTATGGCCAGGATGACCGCATCTGCGCCTATACAAGCTTCAGGGCCTTGCTTTCTGTTGAGAAACCTCTTTATACCACCCTTGTCCTTTTCATGGACAGAGAGGAAATTGGCTCAGAGGGTAACACCAGTGCCAAAAGCAGGATCTTTGAAGGCCTGATCTATGAACTTATCAAGGAAGAAGGCCTGTCTCCCACCCCGGATATCTTTTTTGAAATTATCTCTCACACCAAGGCCCTCTCAGCGGATGTCACCGCAGGGATTGATCCCAATTATCTTGAGGTGCACGACAAACTCAATGACGCCAAACTTGGCTACGGAGTTGCCATAAGCCGATACACCGGACATGGAGGAAAGTATATGGCCAACGAGGCCCATGCTGAATACATAGGTTATCTAAGGGGCCTCTTTGAAAAAGAGGGGGTGACCTATCAAATAGTCTCTATGGGTAAGGTAGATGAAGGAGGTGGCGGAACTGTCTCCAAATACTTTGCTTCTTACGGCATGGATGTTGTTGACATTGGGCCACCCCTCCTCTCCATGCACTCACCCTTTGAGATTGCCCACAAGGGTGACCTTTATATGACCTACCGGGCCTTTAAGGCCTTTTTAAAGGGTTAAAGGATGCCCCTTCGGAAAGGAGACCTGATTATTCTTCAAAGGGATACAAAGAGATACCTCTTATCCATAAAAGAAGAGGTTTTTCACACCCATGCTGGGGCCCTTGACCTTTCCCAACTTGAAGGAAAGGAATACGGAGATTTTGTCCTTTCCACAAAAGGGGTAGGTTTTTACATCCTGAAACCAACCCTTTACGACCTCCTCCTGAAGATAAAGCGAGAGACCCAGATCATCTATCCCAAAGACATTGGATACATCCTTCTCAAGCTGGATCTTGCTGAAGGAAAAAGGGTGCTTGAGTGTGGATGCGGGTCTGGTGCCCTAACCACGGCCCTTGCCTTCTTTGTAGGCAAGACGGGACAGGTAATATCCTATGAAAAGAAAGAGGCCTTTATTGAGACTGCTAAGGCCAATCTGAGGAGATTTGGCCTGGAAGAAAGGGTCCTTTTTAAACATAAAGAGGTTGAGGAGGCCTTTGAAGAGGAGGAAGAGGTAGATGCCCTTTTTCTGGATGTGCGTAACCCCGAGAGGTTGATTCATTCTGCCTGGAAGGCCCTTAAAGGCGGGCATCCCCTTGGGATCTTAGTCCCCACAACCAACCAGGTGACGGCTGTCCTGAAGACCCTCCAAGATCTACCCTTTGCAGATCTGGAAGTTCTTGAGATCCTGCTCAGGCCATATAAATTAAATCCTGAAAGATTTCGTCCAGAGGACCTCATGGTTGCCCACACCGGTTATCTCATCTTTGCCAAAAAGGTAAGGACTAAAGATGTCCTGTAACATTGAGTATATTAGAATCCCAAGTCCTTCCAGGTCCTATGTCCAGAGTCTCAGGAAAAAAATCCATAAGGCCTTTAAGATTCTGGGGATTCCCTCTAAACCCCTAACCATTATCATTACCTCGGATGCCTTAATCACAGAGTTCAACCTTCTATTTTTAAAAAGGAATTATCCTACCAATGTGCTCTCCTTTAGCGGAGATAAAGACTATTTAGGAGATGTCATCGTCTCCGCAGAAAGGGCTAAAGAAGAGGCCCAAACTTTTGGTCTTCCCTTTGAGGATTATCTATTAATGCTTTGCCTGCATGGGCTTCTTCACCTCCTGGATTATGATCACGAAAAGGGGGTTTACAGCCCCTGGCTTATGCTAAAAAATGAAATAAAATTAGCTGAGGCCCTTTGTGATGACAAAGAGGCCATTGTCAGATACCTGAGAAGGAGGGAGTATATGCCAGCCAAACTTGCTGTCAATGTAGATCATGTGGCTACAGTCAGAGAGGCAAGAAAGACCTATTATCCCGATCCAGTGCATGCAGCAGTACTAGCTGAGCTTGGAGGAGCTGATGGAATTGTGGTGCACTTAAGACTTGACAGAAGACACATCCAAGAGAGGGATGTGAGGATTATCAGGGAGGTCATCCAGACCAAACTCATTCTGGAGATGGCCTTAGATAATGAGCTTGTAAAGTTTGCCAAGGAGATCAAGCCCTATCAGGTTACCCTTGTGCCTGAAAGGGTAGAAGAGGTAACTACCGAGGGAGGGATGGAACTTGAGGGAAGAGTAAATGAAGTCAAAGGGGTTGTTAAAGAGCTCAACAGGGCAGGCATCAAGGTCAGTCTCTTTTTAAATCCCGATGAAAGGACCCTGAAACTTGCCCGGAAAACAGGGGCTCAAATCGTTGAACTGCACACTGGAAGGTATGCCGAGGCTGAGGATGAAGAAACCCGTCTAAGGGAATTTGAAAGGCTTGAGAGGGCAGCCCACCTCACTAAGGACTTAGGATTTATAGTTCACGCCGGACACGGACTTAACTATGAAAATATTGGACCTGTGGCTGCTATCCCGGAGATAGAAGAATTCAGTATCGGACATAGCATTGTGGGGAGAGCTATCTTCGTTGGTATGAAAGAAGCTGTCAAGGAGATGAAAGAACTAATCCTCAGGGCAAGGGGATAACCGTGAAGATAGAGACCTTTATTGTGGGACCACTTCAGGTCTGCTGTTACTTAGTCTATGATGAAAGGACCAAAAAAGGGGTGGTGATAGATCCCGGAGATAGTGATCCCGAGATCCTCAAGCGAATTTCCACCTTAAATCTGAAAATTACTTACATCCTTGGGACCCATGGACACCCTGATCACATTGTAGGGGCAGATTTTTTGAGAAAGGCCCTGAAGGCCCCTTTCCTTTTACACAGGGATGATGACAGGTTCTTTCAAGATCCAGAAAACTTTTTTACCTTTAAGGTCTGGGGCTTCCCTGAAAATCCAAGGGCCGATGCCTTTCTGAAGGATGGAGAGACCCTGACCTTTGGAGATATTAACCTTCAGGTAATTCACACACCCGGGCACTCACCTGGCTCGGTCTGTTTCTATGAAAAAGAAAGGGGGGTTCTTTTTACCGGGGACACCCTCTTTGTTGAGGCAATCGGCAGAGCGGATTTACCAGGAGGCTCCTATAAACTCATGCTGAAATCCCTTCAAGAAAGACTCCTGGTCTTACCCGAGGAAACCAAGGTCTATCCTGGGCATGACTATGGACCAAGCCCTGTCTCCACAATTGGACATGAAAAAAGATTTAATCCCTTTTTACAGGAAGATTAAAGCCTTCCCACTCCGGAGTAACTAAAACCGAGTTTTTTAACTGTTTCAGGCTCATAAATATTTCTCATATCTATGAGAACGGGAGTTTTCATAAGCCTTTTAATTTTAGAAAGATCAAGGAATCTGAACTCATTCCATTCGGTAAGAATGACCATGGCATCAGCAGACTTCAGGGCCTCTTCCGGGGATTGGGCATATTCCACAGCCTGTGTCTTTACTGCCCTTTTAAACTCCTCCATCGCTACCGGGTCATAAACCCTCACTCTGGCTCCCCTCTCTAAAAGAGCTGGCACAACTACCAGGGCAGGACTTTCCCGGACATCACTTGTGTTGGGCTTAAAGGAAAGGCCAAGGACCGCTATGGTCTTATTTTTGAGATCTCCAAGATAAGTAATAAGTTTATCTATCACTCTTCTTTTCTGTCTTTCGTTTACCTCAAGGACCGCCTCAAGTATCCTAAAGGGTGAAGAGCTTTGCTTCCCCTGATGGATGAGAGACATTACATCCTTTGGGAAACAGGAACCCCCAAAACCAGGCCCTGGATTGAGAAACTTGCCCCCTATCCTCGGATCAAGCCCCATACCTTTAGCAACCACGGTCACATCAGCCCCAACCTTTTCGCAGTAATTGGCAACTTCATTTATAAAGGAGATCTTGGTTGCCAAAAAGGCATTGGAGGCATACTTTATGAGTTCAGCTGTCTCAAGATTGGTAATTACAAAAGGCGTCTCAGCCAGATAAAGAGGCCGGTAAATATCCTTTATAATGGCAATGGCATAGGCACTTTCGCCTCCAATGATGACCCTATCCGGATGCATGAAGTCTTCAACGGCATTACCCTCTCTCAGGAATTCGGGATTTGAGATCACATCAATTGCGGCATCCGTCTTTTTATGCTGGTTAATCAGGTCTTTCATCCAGCGATTGGTTCCTACAGGAACAGTGCTCTTGGTAACGATGACCTTATATTCATCAATGGCCTCAGCCAACCGCAGGGCCACATCCTTGATCTGAGAGAGATCAGCCGAGCCATCTGGAAGAGGAGGGGTCCCAACACAAATAAAAATCACTAAGGAATTTTTGACTGTTTTGGTAAAGTCCGTAGTAAAGAAGAGCCTCTCAGCTTTGACATTCTTTTTGACGAGTTCATCAAGCCCTGGCTCATAAAAGGGGATGGAGCCCCTCTTAAGCTTTTTAATCTTGGTCTCATCAATATCAACGCAGGTTACCTTCATTCCGAAGTCTGCAAGCCCGGCTCCAGTAACCAGACCTACATAACCTGTGCCTATAACTGAAATGTGCATGCTTAAGAGATGAAGGGGCTAAGATTGTCTCTTGCTCTTTATCTCAGCAGTGATAACCCTTTTGGTCTTCTTTTTGGCTATCTTTGATTTTACCCCTGAGTTTTTTACTACAACCCTCTTTTTGCTTGAAGTATGTTTAGATACATAAGTCTTTTTGGAAACTTTTTTACCTACATATTTCTTACCTGAGGAGGCCCCTTTGGAGGACTTGTAATAACTGCTGGGTTTCAGGCTTGCTGGGACACTCAGATTGACGGTTGTGTTAATGATAAGTGGAGAGGTCTTCTTCTCAAGCACAAGCTCTGCAAAATTGAGAAGCCTTTTGGTATCCTCCCAGAGGGCATCTCTGTAAGGAGCCCCAAGTAAAGAGGTAATAACTAAGCGATCCTTGATTTTTGCCACATTTACTAAGCAATGCTTTGATAGGCGAGTATATCCAGTTTTTCCACCCAACACCTCATCCTTTAATTCTTCTTCAAAGAGAAGTTTATTGGTGTTTTTGATGATAAGGGTTCTTCCTTGAAGGGAGGTAATTACCTTGACAGGGTGGCTGATAATCTCTTTAATGTGTGGATACTTTAGGGCCTCATACAGTAAAAGGGCGAGCTCATAGGCAGTGGTATATTGATTTGAGGCCGGAAGCCCGGAGGCTGTAACGAAGTGAGAGTCCTTCAAGCCAAGCATTCTGGCCTTGGCATTCATTAAATCTGCAAAGGCCTCTTCAGTTCCTGCCACGGCTTCAGCCAGGGCAACGGCTGCCTGATTGGAGGATTTTATTAACATGAGATGAAGGAGATCATCCACTGTATAGCTCTCTCCCTCGTTTAAATGAGGAGGGGTGCTTGGGGTATCTTCGGCTTTTCTGGAGATGGTAACCCTTTGTTTCAGATTAAGCCTGTCCAGAACCACCATGGCTGTAAGGAGCTTGACTGTGCTTGCTGGTGGGATTTTAATATTGGGATTTTTGGCATAGAGAATCTGACCGGTGACTCCATCTATGGCTACCGCTGATGTGGAAAGAACATTTTCATAATATTCCGAGATTTCCTCTGCCCTCAGGGTAGAAACAAAAATAAAGAAAATTAATAAAAGAAATATGGACAACTTTTGCATTGTTTTCCTCCTGATAAAAGTATCGGCAAGGTTAAGTTAACACTATAACCAAAAACAACGGAAAAGTCAAGTTACAAAAGAAAAAAAATTCCTAAAAAAGGCCTTTTTACCTCTAATTTTTGCAATTTAACTGATTTTTCTTTAATTTTTTGTTAATTTTTAAGAAGTAAAGCCCTATCTCCTTGCGGAGAGGGCCGAGGTTAGGGGGATGAGAGTGCGCAAGCTGAAGCCTGCGAAAAAAAACCTACGCAACCTAAAGGTTGCGGCTACCTGAAAAATCAAAAAACTCAAACCATCCTTTTGCCATGGTCTCTTATGGACTTATACAAAAGATGGGCTAAAATATCAAAAATTTCAGTCATGGGGGGCCCATGAAGGTTGCGGTTATGTCTGATTCCCATGATCGGATAGATCATCTGGAATGGGCCATTGAGACCTGCCAGGCTAAGCAGGTGCAGAGGATTTTTCACTGTGGTGATCTCATCTCTCCCTTTATGATTCTTACACTCAGCAAGTTCAAGGGGCCTGTTGAGCTTATTTTCGGTAACAACCGGGGAGATATCTTTCTTCTCTGTAAACTTCTTCAAGATTATCCTCAGATTACCCTTCATGGAGAGGAGGCCTTTCTTGAAATTAACGGCTTTAAAATTGCCATGGTTCATTATCCAAGGTTAGCAGAAAGGCTTGCCTCATCCGGTGATTTTGATTACATCTTCTGTGGGCACACCCACAAATTTAAGGTCTGGGAGGTTGGGAAAACACTTCTTATCAATCCCGGAGAACTTATGGGAAAAGAGGGGCCTCCAAGTTTTGTCCTTCTTGATCTTGAGAAAAGGACCTGGGAAAAAATAACCCTCCATGAGGTGAAGGCATGAGGATGACGAGATATTTTCTTCCCACCTTAAGAGAAAGTCCCTCCGAGGCTGAAATAATTAGCCACAAACTTCTCCTCAGAGGTGGCTTTATAAGAAAGGTGGCCTCAGGAATCTATAATTTTTTACCTACGGGGTTAAGGGCCTTAAGGAAGATTGAAAATATCGTCAGAACGGAGATGAATCGTGCAGGGGCCCTTGAAATACTTATGCCAATGGTGCAGCCCTCTGAACTCTGGATGGAGACAGGGCGGTGGCAGGCCTATGGGAAGGAGCTTCTGCGTTTTAAAGACAGAAAGGAGCACGACTTCTGTCTTGGCCCAACCCACGAGGAGGTTATCACTGACCTTGTGAGAAAGGAGGTCCGCTCATACAGAAATCTTCCCCTCATCCTGTATCAGATTGCCCCAAAGTTCAGGGATGAGATAAGGCCCAGATTCGGACTTATGAGGGCAAGAGAGTTTATTATGAAGGATGCCTATTCCTTTGATGCCGACCCAGAGGGCTTAGAAGGGACCTATCAGCTTATGTATGAGACCTATCAGAGGATTTTCCGAAACTGCGGTCTCAGGTTCCGAGCTGTTGAAGCCCACACTGGAGCCATAGGTGGAGATGTTTCTCACGAATTCATGGTGCTTGCTGAAACCGGAGAGGATACCCTTGCCATCTGCGAGGCCTGCGGATATGCCTCCAATGTGGAATTAACCCCGGCTATTTCAATGGAGAAGTATCCTGAAGAGCCTGCCAAACCTCTGGAAAAGGTCTATACCCCAGGGGTTAGATCTGCCCAGGATGTGGCAGACTATCTTGGGCTTCCCCTGAAAAAGATCACTAAGACCCTTATTTACATGGTAGAAGAGAAGGAGCCGATAGCAGTGGTTTTAAGAGGAGATCACGAGGTAAACGAGGTAAAGCTTGAGAAGATACTTGAAGGAAGACCCTTCAGGATGGCAAGGGAAGAGGAGATCTTGAGGCTTCTTTCCGCCCATCCGGGATTTTTAGGTCCCAAGGGTCTGAAAATGAAAATTATTGCTGACAAGGCCCTTGAAGGCTATCCCAATTTTGTGATCGGCGCAAATGAAGATGAATACCACTTTCTAAATGCCAATCTTGGGGATACCTTTATCCCTGATATAGTGGGGGATGTCAGAAAGGCCTGTCCTGGAGACCTCTGCCCCAAGTGTGGAAGGCCTTTAAATTTTACAAGAGGGATTGAGGTTGGCCACATCTTTAAACTTGGGACCAAATACAGCTCAGCCATGGGAGCCACTTTTCTTGATAAAGACGGAAGGGAAAAGCCCTTTATCATGGGCTGTTACGGAATAGGTGTGAGCAGAATTCTCTCTGCAGGTATTGAACAGAATCACGATGAAAACGGGATTATCTTTCCCTGGCAAATTGCGCCTTTTCAGATAGCCCTTATCTCTCTTGATAAAGCCCTAAATGATGAGGCAGAAAGGATCTATCAGAGGCTTCAGGACCGCTTTGAGGTGCTCTTTGACGACCGCGATGAAAGACCCGGGGTGAAATTCAAGGACATGGACCTTGTGGGTATCCCCCTTCAGGTTATCCTTGGGAAGGGCTTTAAAGAAAAGGGAGAACTTGAGGTAAAGGTAAGAAAGACCGGTGAGAGAACCTATGTAAAGGCTGATTCCTTAGAGGACACCATAGAGAAGATCAAAAATGGGCTTATCCATGAGACAGATTAGACTTTCCGAGATGGCAAGTTTTCTTAACGGAGTCCTTAAGGGGGAGGATCTAGCTGTTTCCGGGATTAATGCCCTTGAACTTGCCGGTGAAGAGGAGCTTAGTTTTGTTGATTCCAAAAAAAGGCTTCTCAGGGCCAGAGAATCCAGGGCAAAGGCCCTGCTTGCACCTTTCGGGTTTTCGGAATATCTTCCAGAAAAATCGGTTCTTGAGGTCAAGGATGTCAGGGTTGCCCTGGCTAAGGCCTCTTCTCTTTTTCGTGAAGAAATTATTAGTCCCCGGGGCAGAAGTTCCTTATCTTTTATAGATCCTTCCGCTGAAATCCATCCTGAGGCCTCAATCTATCCCTTTGTGTATGTGGGAAGGGGGGTTAGGATCGGTAAGGGGGTTATCCTTTTCCCCTTTTGTTTTGTGGGAGATTTCTGCGAAGTCGGAGAGGGAAGCATACTTTATCCCCATGTGGTGTTATATCCAGGGACTTTTGTTGGCAAAAATTGTATCCTTCATGCAGGGGTTGTTATTGGTGCCGATGGTTTTGGATATGCCCAGGAGGAAAGGGAAAGGGGGTTTAAAAATCTCAAGATCTATCACTTCGGCAGGGTTCGCATAGGTGATGAGGTTGAAATCGGAGCCAATTCAACCCTTGATCGGGCAACCTTTGGTGAGACCTCTATCGGCTCTGGCACAAAGATAGATAACTTAGTTCAGATAGGGCACAATGTAAGAATCGGTAAAGAGTGTATTCTTGTCTCTCATACAGCCATAGGTGGAAGTGCCGTGATAGAGGATAATGTTATGCTTGCCGGGCAGGTAGGAGTTGCCCCAGGAAGTGTGATAAGAAAAGAGGCCAAGGTGGCTGCTAAATCGGGAGTTCATGGGGAGATCCCGGAAAGAGAAGAGGTTGCAGGCATCCCTGCCATAAAAGCCAGTATCTGGAGACGAGCTG
>CAYTDX010000021.1:0-3844 GCA_964436655.1 uncultured Caldimicrobium sp. | reverse complement strand
CACTAAGGGAGAGGGAGAGTCTCTCTTTATCGCAGGCTAAAGGGCTTGCGGCTACCTCAAAAAAACAATTTTGCAAAGAACTCTCTTTGTAAAAAGGGTTAGAATTTTTTAGGTAGGCCCAAGACCTTCAGCCTTCGTAGGTTTTTAAAATAAAAACAATCAGAAAACTTCTTTCAGAGATAGAAGGAGGCAAAAGGGGCTGAAGGTATCAGTTTAGATTTTTTCAGCAATGGAATAATAATCTCTGGCAAAACTTAGGGCTTTGAGGGCCTCTTCTTCTGAATAGAGCTCTTCTGGGATAAGATCCATATCTCCATAGAAGGATATCTCTCGCTGACTTCTCAACCATTTAGCTATTTTATTCAGTTCAAAGAGCGTTTCTCTGACTTCATGAGGAAATTTATCTATATGCTCGTTAATAATACTTCCTACTTCATGCCATTTAGGTGGCCTAATCCCTACTTTTATAAGAAGGGCCTTTTGTATTAGCTCAACAATCTCCTGAGCTTCACGGATTACATCAGCATAATCCTGTCTTTTTAAGTACTCTGGAAGAATTTCAAGCCTTATACCTGCCCTCTTTAAATAGCTTTCAGCTAATCTTTCATTTACCATAATCACTGTTTTTTCATAATATAATGAGGCATAGGCTCTTTCATGTATACCAAACAAGCCTTAAATTCTTTTAATTTATTGAGAAAATTTTTAAAGAAATTATCCTTGTCGTAAAGAATAAGAAAAACATTATCCCACAGCCAAGGTAATTCCACTTTTAGAGAGGTCTTTCTCAAAAAAATAGGCGATATGGAAAGTCTTAACTCCTTTAAGGTTTTAAGCTCGCTTTCTATGTTTTCGTAATATTCCATAAAGGTGGAGTAAGATCCCTTGGGTTTATCCTCAAGAATTATTAGTAAATCCAAGTCTGATTCGGGGGTGGCAAGACCCTTAGCAACTGAGCCAAAAACAACAAGGGATACAAGTCTTTCTCCATAGAGAGAAAGGGCCTTTTCTTTTAACTCATCAAGTAGGGTCTGAAGCTTTTCCCTGAACTCAGACACTATTCCACCATCAGAGGAAGAAGTTTGCGGATCTGGCCTTCCTTCTCACGCCATCCCTCTAAGGTCTTGACCCAGAGGTCAAGATAGATTCTCTTTTTTAGCAAGAACTCAAGCTCTTCCCGGGCAAGGGTTCCAATCTTTTTAAGCATCCTTCCGCCTTTTCCAATAATAATCCCCTTCTGAGAACCCCTTTCAACAAAAATGGTTGCCTGGATGTGAAGAAGATTTTTTTCAGGAACCTCCTCTATGGAATCAACCTTTACGGCCACACAATAGGGCACTTCCTGATAGGTGCTCAAAAAGACCTTCTCCCTTATTATCTCAGAAATCATTAGTTTCAAGGGCAAATCGGTTACATACTCGGGGTCATAATAAAAGGGCCCTTCCGGCAGGATCTTTTCAAGTTCATTGATAATTCTGTCCAGCCCGTCTCTCTCAAGGGCAGAAATAGGAATAATGGCAGAGAAGTCATATAGTCCTGAGAGGTGATCTATAAGGGGTAAAAGTTCATTCTTATTTTTCATAATATCAATCTTATTCATGGCAAGAACGGCAGGTTTTCCAGCCTTTCTGATTATTTCAAGAATCTTTTCCTCCTCGGGAACCCGATTTGTAACATCCGTCACCCAGAGGATCGCATCCACCTCTTCAAGAGCAGAGAGGGCCTGTCTTACCATCAATTGATTGAAAAGACTCTGAGCCTCATGAATCCCAGGGGTATCAACAAAAATGATCTGAAGATTCTCTCTGGTGTAAATGCCCCTGATATTAAAGCGTGTGGTCTGGGGCCTGGGGCTAACAATGGAGACCTTTGTGCCAAGAAGATTATTAAGAAGGGTGGATTTCCCCACATTGGGAAGCCCGATTATTGCAACAACCCCTGATTTGGTCTTTTTCTCGGAGGACATCTCTAATATAATAAACGCTCTTAAAAGTTCTTCAAGCTGGATTTTTTATAATCTCAATTTTTGCAAAGATTATTAATCCTGTTAAAATATGATTGGCTTGTCCTGAGTGGAAAGACATGTTAAAGGCTAAAGAAATTTTTATACTTATCCTCAGAAAGTTTTACCAAAAATTCCTGAAAGACGAGATCCTTCTCTTTGCTCAAGGCCTTACCTACAATACCCTTTTGACCATTATTCCCCTTCTGGGATTAGTGGTCTCCCTTGGTAGAAGTTTTCTTCAGGAGGATCTGGTAATCCAGCAAAGTTTTCTCTTTTTTGCCAATTATCTCAGCACAGAGGCCCTGATTCAGGTGATGGAAAGGATCATCGGGCTCCTTGAAAATTTAAAAAAATTTCCCTTGGGAAAGTTCAGCCTCTTCTTTTATTTCATTATGAGCCTCGGGCTCCTTTTTCAGCTTGAAGATGCCTTGAATCGTATTTTCTTGAGTTTAAAGCGAAGAAGTCTCAAAGAAAGGGTCCTTTTTTATTGGATTGTGCTCACCCTCTCTCCATTTATTTTCTTTTTACCTGTGCTTTTACAGGCCTCTTTTAAACCCTATCTAAGTTATCAACTTATCTTTTATTTTCTCTTTCTCCTACTTTTCTTTTTTTTACTTTACATCTATTTTCCTGCCAGAAGGGTAAAGAAGCTTGCTTCAATCAAAGGGGCCCTTTTTGCCACGATCCTGTGGTATGGCTTTTCTCTTCTCTTTGGACTCTATGTAAAAAAGGCCATAGGTTATTCCAAGCTTTATGGAGGTCTATCGGTATTTCCTATCTTTTTGATCTTTGTTTTTTTAAACTGGTTAATCTTTTTAATCGGTGCCGAGATAACATACTTTCTGGAAAAGAAGCCCTGGAGAAAAAAGGTAATAATCCTATCATCACCTTTTATAGAATTTTTCATTCTACTTTATTTAACCAAGCATTTTTACAGGGGACAAATCCTCTCCTTAGAGACCTTAGACAAAGGTCTTCCCTTTTCTGAAGAAGATATCCTTCAAGCTGTAAGGGGGCTTGAAAAAAGAGGGTTCCTCTTTCTAAAGGATGAAGAGATTTTTTTCCGCATCCCCCCTGAGAGGATCCTGATTAGAGACCTATTTTCAGAAAGCACTTTTAAAGAATGGCAAGAAAGCAAAGAGATATCAAGTCTGTTAGCTGATCTTTGTCCCCTTAGGGAAGAAGTCATTCAAAGGTCTTTAAAGGATTGTGTAGATTTACTCACAAACTTTCCCCCAAGCGGGTAAGGGAGAAAAGGAAGTTTTTTAGCCTGCGAGTTAATGTTTCTGGAAAACCTTGATAAAGGAGGCGAGACTTTTGCAAAATTGTTTTTTTATGGTATCCGCAGGACCTTTAGATCTTGCGAAAAAAACCCTACGCAACCTACGCGTTGCGGCTACCACAAAAATTCAAAAATTTGTGGTTTTGGTAGCCGCAAGACCTTTAGCCTGCGTAAGGAAAAGGGGTTAAATTCCCTCTCCACTGGTGGGAGAGGTCTAAGGTGAGGGAAATGGAAGTAGGCCACTTAAGGGCTACCGCTACCAGAAACCTAAAGAGAACCATAATTAAGCAAAGGTCTCGAAGCTTAATTTAAAAAGGGCCAAAGAGGAGTAAAAGGCCTAATAGAGAATGCCGAGGGCGGGAGTCGAACCCGCACGGGGGTAAACCCCAGTGGATTTTGAGTCCACCGCGTCTGCCTGTTCCGCCACCTCGGCTTAGATTTAAATTTTAATCCCCTTTTCTTACTTTACAAGAGCAGTGTATGGGTCCACTGGATTTTAGACTTTGTGAGTTTTTCACAAAATTAGTCTTTTTCGGTAGCCGCAAGACCTTTAGCCT
>CAYTDX010000020.1:18111-19306 GCA_964436655.1 uncultured Caldimicrobium sp. | reverse complement strand
CTGATTTTTTTCCTATGGATTTATTGTAATTCAAATTTTTAATAAGTAAACTCTGTTAATCTCCCTCAGTTTTGCCATCTTCCACAGGAGGAAGAGGGAGTATTTTAGAGTAGCTTTTTTACCAAAAGATAGGGGTTTTGAGGAGAGGTGCGCATATTTTGGTTTTTTGTATTTTTGAAAATCTACGCAGGCTAAAGGTCTTGCGGCTACCACAAAATAACAATTTTGCTGAGAACTCTTAATACATTTTGGACTTACTGAGGTCTTCAATCACCTAAGAACTTATCTGCCGTAGTGGTCGTCAAATCTCTCAATGTCGTCCTCTTCCAGGTATTCTCCGCTTTGAACCTCAATGATTTCAAGGGGAATCTTTCCTGGATTTTCAAGCCTGTGAAGCGTTGATTTAGGGACATAAGCTGACTCGTTTTCATGGAGAAAGACCTCTTTGCTATCAATAGTTACTTTTGCTGTGCCCTGAACAACCACCCAGTGCTCAGCACGATGATGATGTCTCTGAAGGCTTAATTTCTCCTTCGGATTCACCACGATGCGTTTTATCTTATATCTTGGCCCCTCCTCAAGGACCTTGTATGTACCCCAGGGTCTATAGCTAAAAATGTGCTCCAGGGCCTCTTTTCTTTTATCTTTCTTAAGGTGCTCCACTACCTCCCGAACCCTCTGAGCCTCACCCTTCTTTGCAATAAGAATGGCATCCTCGGTTTCAACAATCAAAAGATCCTCAAGACCAATGGTGCAGATAAGCCTTTTGTTGCCAAGGATAAGGGTATTCTTGGTGTCTATAGCCAGAATGTCCCCCTGAAGGACATTACCCTGAGCGTCCTTCTCCAGGGCTTCATATAAAGCATCGTATGAGCCAATGTCATTCCAGTAAAGTTCAAGGGGGATAACGGCAAGCCTGTCCGATTTCTCCATAACGGCATAGTCTATGGAAATGTCAGGCATTCTATGAAATTCAGAAAGAAGTCTCTCAAGACCAGAGGTAAAGGCAGTGTAAATTTCTGGGGCATGTCTTTTAAGCTCTTCCATCATGACATCAATCCTGAAGAGAAACATGCCGGAGTTCCAGAAATATCCACCTTCTCTGAGGTATCTTTTGGCAGTCTCTAAATCCGGCTTTTCTGTAAAGCCCTGGACCTCAAGGATTTCCTGAGGCAAGACCGGCGTTTTTATATAC
>CAYTDX010000020.1:0-18011 GCA_964436655.1 uncultured Caldimicrobium sp. | reverse complement strand
CCTGGACCTCAAGGATTTCCTGAGGCAAGACCGGCGTTTTTATATACCCATATCCAGTATGAGGCCTATCCGGCTTTATGCCAAAGGTAACTATTTTCCCCTCTTGAGCGGTTTTTTCAGCCCTTAAGAGATATTTTTGAAAATCCTCTTCGGGTCTGATCAAGTGATCAGAGGGGGTTACGAAGACTACTTCCTCCTCACTGCAGCCTAAGTTCTCAAGGCAATAACTCATGGCAAGGGCTATGGCAGGAGCTGTATTCCTGATAGCTGGCTCAAAGATTATAGATGGTAAGTTGTAATTATCCGGAAGGACTTCTTTTAAATCGGAAAGCACATAAAATTTGTATTCCCTATTGGTTGTAATCACTAAATCCCCTGCAGAGACCACAGGCAAAATTCTTTCAACAGTTTGCTGAAAAAGAGACCTGCTGCCGTTAAATCTCAGAAACTGCTTAGGATAGTTCTTTCTTGAAAGGGGCCAAAGCCTTGTGCCAGATCCTCCAGCAAGTATAATAGCTTTCATACTGGTTTTATGTTTTAAGTTTTCCTTTATAATACCAAAGATTTGAAAAAAGCCAAGAAAGATCACCCTGGACCTAATCCTCTGCCCCATACAGACCTTTGACATTTGTCTGAAATCCAGTATATATAAAAGTTGTCCACACCTGGGTGTTATAAAAAGTAAGGAGGGCAAGGAATTCATTGCATGAGAAATCAAAAGCTTCCACCTCCTGAGGTCTTACAAAATTCCTTCTTAGCTGATTTTCACCTTCACTCCAAATATAGCCGGGCAAGCTCTAAAAATATGGAACCGAGAGCCCTCTCGAAAATGGGACTTCTCAAGGGCCTTGACCTTCTCGGGACAGGGGATTTTACCCACCCCCTTTATCTAAAAGAACTCAAGGAATATCTGGAATACGATGATATTTCCGGGCTCTATGTGGTCAGAAATGGAGAAAAAGGTCCAAAATTTCTTCTATCTGCTGAGATTTCTCTAATCTTCTCTCAGCAGAAGAAGACAAACCGGAGAATTCACCTGATCTTAATTGCCCCCAACTTCAAGGTGGTTGAGGAAATCAACCTCTATTTGTCAAAAATAGGGAACCTTTCAGCGGATGGCAGACCTACCTTTGGTATCTCAGCCGAGAGATTAATCCTGGATCTTCTGAAGGTCTCTCCAGAAATACTTATTATTCCGGCCCATGCCTGGACGCCCTGGTATTCTGTATTCGGGGCCTTTTCAGGTTTTGACTCCCTTGAGGAGGCCTTCGGAGAGGCCACTCCATACATCTATGCCATTGAAACAGGGCTTTCCTCGGATCCGGAAATGAACTGGAGGATCTCGCCCCTTGACAAAATTGCCTTAGTTTCCAATTCCGATGCCCACTCTCCTGGAAAGATTGGAAGAGAGGCTACCGCCTTTTTCTATCCCCTGACTTATCAGAATTTTTATCAATCCATTAAGGAAAATAGGATAGCCTATACCATTGAGTTTTATCCTGAAGAGGGTAAATATCACCTTGATGGACACAGGGCTTGTAAGGTGTCTTTAGAGCCAAAAGAGACCATTGAACTGGGATATACTTGTCCAGTCTGTGGACAGCCTCTTACCATCGGGGTCCTTCACCGAATTGAAAAACTTGCTGACAGACCTGAAAACTTCATCCCGAAAAACAAGCCCTATTCTGTTCACCTGGTTCCCCTTGTGGAAATACTTGCCGAGGTCTTTGATCTTAACCCTGCCAGCAAAACATTACAAAAACTTTATCATCAATATGTGGAGAAAATCGGGACCGAGTTTGACCTTCTTCTCAAAAGAGACCTCAGGGAACTTTTCTCATCCCTTCCAGAAAGGCTTTGTCTTGCTATAAAACGCGTTAGAGAGGGCCAGGTTTATGTCAAAGGGGGGTATGATGGAGTTTACGGAAGTGTAAAGATCTTTACCGAGCCTGAGCCAGAAAATAGTCCTTATCCTAAACAAAAAAGTCTTTTTTAGAAGGCGAACCCGACAAAATTGACGCTAATTTCTTTAAAGTTAAGAAAATTTTCTTGGAGAAACAGGCATAATTTTTGAGAAAAAAATCTAAAAACACAAAAAGAGGTGCTCCAAATGAAAAAAGATTGAGTTTAGGGTTAACTTTATTTGTTATGCTCTTCTTGTTTGTCCTTAAGGGCTATGCTAGTGATGTCAATCTTGGTATTTCCCTTAGTGATGGGAAACTCAGAAGTTTTTATTTCTCCTTAAGTGATTACTATAAGATCCCTGAAGAACAAATTATCATTATTAAAAAAAGATACCCCGTTATTATAGAAGAGGAACTTCCGGTTATTCTATTAATTGTTAGGGAAGCGGGAGTTTCTCCAGACATAATCATAGACCTTTGAAGGAGGGGCTTTTCTTGGTATGACATCTTAATCAGATTTAGGATTTATCCAGAGGTGGTCTTTAAAAGATATATCATTTATGGCCCCCCTACGGAAAGGCCTGGGGTTATCACAAAAAAAGAAAAGGGTTGTCTTTATAGATGATGATATTATTGTCTTATCCAATATCAAGTTTATTTCAGAATATTACAGAGAGTCACCTGAGGTAATTGTTAAATATAAAGAACAATATCCGAGATTTTTGGATGTTCAGTACAAAATTCATGAACATAAAAAGGGAAAAAAAGAAAGATTGGAAGAAGAAAGAGATTATAAGGAATTAAGAGACTACAAAGACTATAGGGATAGAGAATCTAAGGATAGAGATGATCATAAGGACAAAAAAGAAAAATTTCTATACGAAGATAAAAGAGAACATAGAGGAACAGGTAATGATAAAAGATATAGAGATTAAAATATAAAAAGGGGGCGTAAGCCCCCTTTTTACCACTAAGCGTTACTTCTTTTCAGCGGGTTTTTCTGTTTTAGGCTGCTCTGCTGGGGCTGCACCAGTCTGATTCTCAGCAGGTTGAGCAGGTTGAGCTGGCTGGGCAGGTTGAGCTGGCTGTTCAGCCTTGGGCTGCTCAGGAGCTGGGGCAGGGGCTTCCTCTTTCTTTTTGCATCCAGCAGTCACTCCAATTACACCAGCTACAGCAAGAGAAAGCAGTAAAGACATAAACTTTTTCATGGCAACTCCCTCCTCCTATGTTTTTTAAGTTTGGGTTTATATTATCCCCCCACTTTTGATTTTGTCAAGGGGGATTTTTACGCAAAAAGTCGCTCCAATAAAAGCGCTCTTTTATAAACTCTGGGATAAATCTTCTCCATTATCTTTGTATCTAACCCTGAGGCCTCTAACAGAATTTCAGGAACCCGGTAGTTAAAGGCATCAATTCCACCGGTTATTCCAAGCATGGAAACTATCATATTGGATAAGGCCACAATGGCTGATACCTTATTCTGAACCATGAGATCAGGATCATGATGGGCTCTTACGGCAAAGTAAATTTCCTCGGGGAATTCCCAGCGTTTAAGCAGATACCCCCCAACCATCCCGTGATCAACGCCAAGGGCCAACCACTCAATATGCATAAAATCCCATTCTGGATTCTCTTCAGAGATCTGATGGAATCTTTCTTCTTCAAGACGGGTGTAAATATCAAGGACGATCTTTCCAAGGTCATGTAGAATTGAGGCAATATAGAGGCTTTCTTTTTTTTCAACAGATAATCTGAGTTCCTGTGCAATCTCCTCTGCTGCGATTCCACAAACAATGGAATGCAACCATATATCCTCGGCACTAACTCCATAACCTGTTAAATCCCTGGAAAAATATTTTCCTGCAACGGAGGCAAGAAGAATAATCTTTATTTGATCAACTCCCAGGAGCATAAAGGCCTTAAGTAAAGAGTCCACCTTTTGGGGAAGGTAAAAGGCAGCTGAATTCACAAGTTTTAAGAAATTGGCCGCAATAGCTGGATCACTTTTCACTACCTCCTCAAGCTTCTTATAATCCACCTCATCTCCCCTTAAAAGTTCAAGGGCCCTTTGAGCGGTCTTAGGAAAAGGAGGTAAGGTGTCAACTTTTTCAAAGATCTTTTCAAGAATAAATTCACTCATATCTTTCCACCCTGTTTTTTACTTTTATTTCAAAAAAACCCTCCTTTCCATCAAGGCCAAGATGAAGTGGGCAGTCTAACTTAACTTTTTTGATTACCTCCCCCCAGATCCCCTTTCTTTTAAACCAGACCTCAGCAATCTTTAGATTTTTTTCCGAGAGATCTAAAAATTCCGGATTAACTTTAAATTCACTTGCCCCCACTATGATCCATTTGCAGTCCTCTAAATTGATCCTTAACTTTTCAAGTTCCCTGTCAAAAAGATTTAAAAGCGTCTCTCCTGAATAGATCCATCCCTCATCCAATTCCATGTCATTTTCTTTATAGGGAAAGAGATAACTCAAGATTCCAAAGATGCTCTTTTGAAGATTAATAAACCCAATGGCTATACCTGCCCCAAGGGAATCACTGATGAGAGTTATGGGCTTGTTTTGTATAATTTCGTAGGTCCCTTTTGCCACCTTAAAGATCATAAAAAAACTCCTTTAGTCCAGAATTCTCAGTCTTCTTGTTTTTCCCTTAACAATGTCCAAGGTGTCAATCTCTTTTAAGGCAGATCTAACCTTCTCTTCCTTTGTCTCATGGGTTAGCATAACAATAGGCACAGCCCCCTTTTTCTTGTGTCTCCCAATCTGAACCACTGAGGCTATACTAATCCCAAATTTCCCAAGGACACCTGCGATCTTTGAGAGAACTCCAGGTCTATCCAGGGCTGAGAAACGAAAGTAATATCTAAAAATACTCTCTTCTATGGGTCTTATGGAGATCTCCCCTGGGGATAGCCCGGGATAAGCTACCAGAGGACGCTTTTGGGATAAGAGATATTCTGCAGCGGCCACAATATCTCCAACTACAGCACTTGCAGTTGGCTCCTTCCCGGCACCCAGCCCATAAAGTAAGATATCGCCAACGAAATCCCCTCTTATAAATATTGCATTATAATTAAATCTCACAGAAGTCAAGATGTGATTTTCAGGCAAAAGGGCTGGATGCACCCTTATTTCAACCTCTTTCCCGATCTTTCTGGCCTCAGCAATTAATTTTACGATGTAACCAAAGTCCCTGGCAAATTGGAGATCCATTAAATCTACCTCTTCTAATCCTTCTACATACACCCTTTTGTAGGGAATATAAAATCCAAAGGCAAGACTGGCAAGGATTGAGAGCTTGTGGGCTGAATCAATCCCGCGCAGATCCAGGCTTGGATCGGCCTCGGCATAACCTCTGTGTTGAGCCTCTTCCAGAGCCTTTTCAAAGGTAATATTCTGCTCAAGCATGCGAGTGAGAATGTAATTTGTGGTCCCGTTAATAATTCCCGTGACCCGTTCAATTTGATTACCAATCAAGGCCTCTCTCAGGGTCTTAATAACGGGAATACCTCCTCCAACGGAGGCCTCAAAGCCAAGAAAGGCACCCTTTTTTTCAGCAAGCTCAAAGATTTCTGCTCCAGACTCAGCCAGCACAGCCTTGTTTGCAGTCACTACCTGTTTTCCCTGACTCAGGGCAGATAGGATATAGGATCTGGCAGGTTCATGCCCCCCCATTAGCTCGCATACAATGGAGATATCCCTATCCTTTAAGATTTCCTGAAAATCTGTTGTGAAGAGCTCCGAAGGAGCCTGAACCTCTCTCTTTTTGGCGGTGTCCCTTACCAGAATCCTTTTTATAACGAATTCAAGGCCTGACTTTTCCCGAAGAGGCCTCCTATTCTTTTGCAGAAGCTCATAAACCCCCTGACCCACTGTCCCAAAACCAAGCAAGGCAATTTTTACCTCTCTCAAGATCCTACCTCCTTATTGACACTTATCATAACCACAGGCCCCGCAAAAAAGACAGGTCCCATGCACCTCAAGGTCCTCCCCGCATTTTGGACAGATCATCCTTTCGCTCTCACCCCTTTTAATGTAAATCACCTGCTCCGGTTTTGAACCATATCTGTAGACCGTTACTCCCTTCAAGCCCCATTCGTAAGCGGTAAGATAGATATCCCTGATTTCCTCTAAGGTTGCAGACTCGGGGAGATTTATGGTTTTAGAAACGGCATTATGGGTGTATTTTTGGAAGGCCCTCTGAATGGAGAGGTGTATCTTTGGGGAGATCTCAAAGGCTGTCAAGAAGAGATTCTTAAGAGGCCCTTTGAGGTTTATTTTACTGACAAGTCCCTTTTCCATGACTTCCTTTTTAAGGATTTCTATCTCACTATCCCTGTAACCCTCTTCTGAAAGAACCTCCTCAAAGAGGGGATGAATCTCTCTGATAATAACTCCACCTAAGGTCTTTCTCTCATAATAGATGCCAAAGAGAGGCTCAATGCTTGAAGAGACCCCGGCAATGAGAGAAAGGGTCCCGGTGGGGGCAATAGTGGTTGTGGTGGCATTCCTTAAGGGAGGATAGCCCCTTTGATCCCAGAGGCTTCCAGGAAAGGCAGGAAAGGCCCCTCTTTCTTCGGCTAACTCAGCTGAAGCCCTGAGGGATTCCTGATTTATAAAGCTCATTACCCTTTCTGCCATCTCCAGGGCCCTTTCTTCAGTATAAGCTATTCTTAACTTAATGAGCATGTCTGCAAAGCCCATGACCCCAAGCCCGATTTTGCGATTAAGGGTTGTAATTTTAGCAATCTGAGGAAGGGGGAAACGATTAACCTCGATGACATCATCCAGAAATCTTACGGCAAGCTCAACGACCTCTCTCAGTCTACTCCAGTCAAGGTCACCATCTTTGACAAAGTTTGCAAGGTTTATGGAGCCAAGATTACAGGACTCAAAGGGCAAAAGGGGTTGTTCCCCACAGGGGTTGGTAGCCTCAATCCGACCAAGATGGGGAGTTGGATTGAAACGGTTAATACTATCAAGAAAGATAACTCCCGGATCCCCTGTCTCCCAGGCCTTTTCTACCAGGAGATCAAGGAGTTTACTTGCAGAAACCCTGGTTACAACCCTTCCTGTGCGGGGATTAATCAGGCTATAGGGTTCATCTCTTTTCAGGGCCTCAATAAAATTATCCTTTATGCCAACGGAGATGTTAAAATTGGTAAGAACACCTGGGGCACTTTTGGCAGTAATAAAATCTTCAATATCAGGATGATCCACATTCAGGATACCCATATTGGCCCCACGTCTTTTTCCACCCTGTTTTATGGCCTCTGTTGCGGAATCATAGACCTGCATAAAAGAGACCGGGCCACTGGCAACTCCAGAGGTGGAAAAAACGATGTCTCCCTTGGGGCGAAGCCTTGAAAAATTAAAGCCTGTTCCACCTCCGGATTTGTGAATAAGGGCGGCATACTTCAGGGTCTCAAAGATAGAATCTAAAGAATCATAGACAGGCAGGACAAAACAGGCTGAGAGCTGGCCAAGGGGTCTTCCAGCATTCATCAGGGTCGGAGAATTAGGCAGAAAATCAAGACTCGCCATGAGTTCATAAAATCTCTCGGCATAAAACTCCCACTTGGCTGAGCTTCTGGGAAAATTCCTCTCCGCCTCTGCTACACTGAGGGCCACCCTTTCAAAAAGGCCCTCTGGTGTCTCAATAATCTGATTGTTTTCGTCTCTCACGAGATAACGGGCCTGCAGAACAATTAGAGCCGACTCTTTAAGCTTAGGGGTTATCTTCTTTGGCTTCATAGGGATAGGTCTATCAAAATCAAGGTCTGATATTTAGAGTCTGGAGGATCTGCCGGGTCAGCAAATCTAAATTCTCTCTCCCATAGCTCTACAACAAAGTCCAGGTAACTCTTTAAAAGCTCTTCCTCCAGATAATAGGTAGTCTTTGCTAACCTTGCAAAATTATGATAGAGCTCCTCCTGAATACCCTTTTGTATATGAGTCTTTCCGTCCTTTACTTCGGCTATCTTTGTGAAAAATAAGGGCCACTTGCTTTGGGGGAAGGCCTTGAAGATAAACTCCCCACTACAGAGATAGTTGGCTAAGGAGGTTAGAATTACTGAGCTCCAGGTCAGGAAATTCAGATCAAAATTACGCTTGGGCTGAAGGGTCTCCTTAATCCAGTTAGAAAGAGGACCAAGCCCCTTTTCAAGAAGAGGAGCCATATAGGCCACCTCTTCCAGATAGCGCCTTACCATTCTTAGCTCACTTACCATAGAAAACTCTATAAACTCCTCTGAGGTCCCCAGGCCCACAGGATTAAAGAGTTTTACCTCGTTTAATTTACGGGCTGAAGCCCCCTGAAGATAGCCAGCATAGGGCTGATCAAGATACTTCAAAAGGGAGGAATTAAAGTGCTTACTCTGAAAGAGGCTCAAAGCAAACCTCCTCAGCTCCCTGAGGGCTGTCCCTGAGACACGGAAGATCTCTTCAAGGTAATAATTTTCAAGAAATTCCTTAGCCAGAGTGAGGTTACCCTCAGCCAGGTATTCAAGCCCAAGGTTAAGATGACACCACATCTTGTTTAACCCTTTTTTGACCTCTTCCAGACCATCAATCACGGGATTATCCACAAGAATTACCTTGGTGGCAAGCCAGGCAAGTTCCCGATGAATCCTTTCTCGCTGGGAGGCATCCTGAATCAAGGCAAGGGCCCTGACAACAAAGAGTTCCTGAGGGCCTTCATAGGGGATAAGGTGCAGGGTGTGTTGTGGGACTTCCTCTCCAGTAAGAGCAAGCACCCGGGGATCAATTTTTGCAAGACCCTTAGGATGGACATAGGTGTAAACCTCAAGGGAGGTATAGTAATCAGGTATCCCCTCATCCGCAAGCCTTCCATTTCTGAATCTAAAGGCCCTTTCCTCAGTTTCCGTTGGAAGTTCCCAGATAAGGGATTCCATAAGGGCAAAGTAGGTCTCTGGCCATTCCTCACGAATAATTTCAATTATCCTTCTGAAGTAGAATTCCACCCTTTCGTCCTTAAACTCAATAAAATATACATCATCTAAGGTATAGGGGGGAAGATAGTCATAGGCCTCAATGAGGTCAACATCATCTGGCCTTTTATGGATCTTTATGAATTTCTGGAGCAGGGCAAGGAGAAAATCCCAATCTGCTATAGCTAACCAGTCAAGGACCCTGCTCTCCCCTGCCTCAAAGAGGAGAACAATCCAGCTTGCCACTCTCTCAGGCCGAATCCTATCCTTAAACCAGGCATCAAAATCAAAGAGAAACTGAATCTGAGACCCCTTGGCGTATGAAAGGAGTTCCACAGCAAGATCAAGGGAGCTTCCCTTAAGGGTGAAAAAGAGCTCAACTGGTGGAAGATTCCTGACCAGGCCCTCGGCGTAGGAGGAGGCAAGGATAATTGAGGCCCTTTTATCCCAGGGAGCAGAAAGAACAAGCTCCAGGGTCTCTTCAAAGCGAAGGGGGGCCAAGGCCTCTTCCAAGGCCTTGTCCTTTAAGGTTAAGATCCTCTCAAGGTCTATCCTTAAAGAGGTTGCCCTCTGCGTAAAAGGCGGATTCATAGTGTCTTATTTTACCCTCCTCAAGATTTACTACCACCACATCAAAGCGGATATTTTTTATTTTACTTAATTTTTGGAAATTTTTAAGTAAAAAATTTTGAGCAGTCCTGAGAATTTTTTCCTGTTTTCGGGGGTCCACTTTCTCTTCGGGAAGGTAACCTTTATTTACCGATTCACTTTTGACCTCCACAAAAACGAGGACATCCCTTTTCTTTGCCACAAGGTCAATTTCTCCTACTTTTGTGCGGAAATTTCTGGTAAGGATCTCGTAATCCCTTTCCCTCAAATAGTCCTCAGCCATTTTTTCAGCCGAGGCACCTATCTCCCGGGTAGATTTTCTAAACATTTAATCAAAATCTCTCAAAGCACTTAAAGGCCCTGCGGTGCACAGGACTTGGGCCAAATTTCTTCAGGGCAGATAGGTGTTCCCTTGTAGCATAGCCCTTGTGCCTTTCAAATCCATATTCGGGATAGCTTTCAGCCAGCTTTTGCATGTATCTATCCCTGGATACCTTGGCCAGGATAGATCCCCCTGCGATGGAAAGACTTCGTCTATCTCCTTTAATTAGGGCCTTTTGAAGTCCCCTGTATTCAGGGATTCCAAAGGGGCCATCCACTAATAAAAGATCTATGGCCTCTATTTTGGATAGGGCTCGCTCCATGGCAAGAAAAAGGGCCTTTGTCAGACCAAGAGTATTTATCTCTTCAACCTCTGCCCAGGCAATGCTGTAAGTTATGGCCTCAGCACAGATGACTTCAAAGAGATTTTCCCTTTTTTTAGGACTCAGCAGTTTTGAATCTTTGATGTGGGGATGATAAAAATCAGGTGGGAAGAGGGCTATTCCCACAAAGAGGGGCCCTGCCAAAGCCCCTCTTCCAGCCTCATCCAGCCCGGCTATTCTTTTAAGACCTCTTTTCCAGTAATAGAATTCTACAGGTTTGTGCTGGAGCTCTTCTCTTTCAAAAAGCAAGGAGATCTGGCTATTCCATAACCTTATTATCAAATCTATCTTTGAGTCTTGCCGCCTTTCCTGCCTTTTCCCGTAGATAGTAAAGCCTTGCCCTTCTGACCTTGGCTCTCTTAACCACTTCAATCTTTTCAATACGGGGAGAGTGAAGGGGGAAGGTCCGTTCCACTCCTACTCCAAAGGAGACCTTTCTTACGGTGAAAGTGGCAGAACTACCTGAGCCCCGTCTTCGGATAACCACACCCTCAAAGACCTGAACCCTTTCCTTTTCCTCACCCTCTTTGAGTTTATAATAAACCTTGACAGTATCTCCCGGGGCAAGCTTGGGAAGATCTTCTCTCAGATAGGCCTTTTCAACTTCTCTTATTTGGGGCAACATAAGGCTTTCCCTCCTTTGGCTCTGAATAGAGCTAAAAATATAGCATGGATTTAGAGAATGTCAAATCCCTGGAACAAAAAACCTCGCAAGCTAAAGCTTGCAGCTACCTAAAGGCTTTGTGAGTTTTTCACAAAATTTGCAAAGGTCTCATAACTTGTTTTTTTGAAAAAATCTGGTAAAAAGAATGAAAAATCTGTGGAGGAGGGACTTATGTCTGTGGAAGAGAAGGTGATTGATATCATCGCCCAAAAGCTCAATCTCTCAAAGGATCAGGTGAAACCTGAGGCCTCCTTTGTGGATGATCTGGGGGCAGATTCCTTAGATTTAGTAGAGCTCGTTATGGCTATGGAAGAGGCCTTTGGTTTAGAGGTCCCTGATGAGGATGCAGAAAAATTGAGAACAGTTAAAGATGTTCTGGATTATGTAAAATCCAAAGTGGGGTAATCCGTGGAGAGAAAAAGAGTTGTTGTAACCGGGCTTGGGGCAGTCTCCCCTCTTGGAATAGGAGTAGAGGAGACCTGGAAGAGGATTGTAAAGGGAGAGTCAGGAATTGGTAGGATCACTAAATTTGACGCCTCCGCTCTTCCCAGTCAGATTGCCGGTGAGGTCAAGAACTTTAATCCAGAAGAGTTTATGCCGGCTAAACTTGTCTCCCGGGTAGATCTCTTCATTCAATATGCCATAGCCGCAACTGAGATGGCCCTAACAGATGCAGGGTTACCCAAGTCTCACCTGGGAGACGAGGTTGGGGTTATCATCGGAGTTGGCATGGGTGGAGTGGGTTTAGTGGAGCACTATACTCGGGTCCTTGACGAAAAGGGTTACAGAAGGGTCACTCCCTTTTTTATTCCCATGATTATCCCTAATATGGCAGCTGGACAGGTTGCAATTTTATACGGAGCACAAGGTCCCAACATGGCTGTTTGCACGGCCTGTGCAGCTGGTAATCACGCTATTGGGGAGGCCTTCAGGCTTATTCAGGAAGGCAAGGTCAAGGTTATGATCTGCGGTGGGACTGAGGCCCTGATCACTCCCTTAACCGTTGCTGGGTTTTCTGTTATGAAGGCCCTTTCAACGCGAAATGACGAACCCGAGAAAGCGAGCCGCCCCTTTGATGCTAAAAGAGATGGCTTTGTTATAGCTGAGGGGTGTGGGATCCTGATTTTAGAGGAACTTGAGTCAGCCAGGGCAAGGGGAGCCAAGATTTATGCCGAGGTCCTGGGTTATGGTTTTAATGCCGATGCCTATCACATGACCGCACCCTCACCTGAAGGAGAAGGTGCTGCCAAATGCATAGAACTTGCCTTGAGATCAGCAGGGATTAGCCCTCAAGAGGTTGACTACATTAATGCCCACGGAACAAGCACCCCGCTAAATGATGCCTCCGAAACCAAGGCCATAAAGAAGGTCTTCGGTGAGCATGCCTATAAACTAAAGATCTCCTCAACCAAATCCATGACGGGGCATCTCCTTGGCGGAGCAGGGGGTCTGGAGGCAGTCCTGACAGTTAAGGCCTTAGTGACAGAGACCATCCCCCCCACGATAAACTATGAAGAGCCAGATCCCGAGTGTGATCTCAACTATGTCCCCAATCAGGCTGTCTCTGCTCCAATCAAAATTGCCCTCTCCAATGCCTTTGGATTTGGTGGGACCAATGCCTGTCTGGTCTTTAAAAAGTGGGAGGGGTGAAGATGAAGATCGTTATAGCCTCAGATCATGCGGGGTTTTTCCTCAAGGAAAAGATCAAGGACTTTCTTGTCAGTGAGGCCTATCAGGTTGAGGATGTTGGAACGCATTCAGCGGTCTCGGTAGATTATCCTGAATATGGGTTTAAGGCTGTTGAAAAGCTCCTCAAAGGGGAAGCAGACAGGGCCATTCTTATCTGCGGAACAGGTATTGGGATGAGCATTATCGCCAATCGTTTCCCCCGGATAAGAGCAGCCCTTTGCCATGAACCTTTCTCTGCCCAGATGGCAAGAAGACACAACAATGCCAATGTTTTAGTCTTAGGGGGAAGACTTATCGGAGACGGTATGGCCGTTGAAATTGTAAAGGTCTTTCTGGATACAGAGTTTGATGGGGGCAGGCATGAAAGAAGGCTTAACCTGATTGAGGAACTCTCCCAGAAGGCATGAATCCCCTTGGGGTAGGCATAGACCTTGTTTATGTCCCACGCATCAGAAGATTAGTGGAGACCTATGAAGAAAGATTCCTAAAAAGGGTCTTCACCTCTGAAGAGATTCAATACGCCCAGAAAAAAAAGAATCCCTACCAGGCCTTAGCTGGGGCCTTTGCAGTAAAAGAGGCCTTTTACAAGGCCCTGGGAGGATATTCAGGTTTTCATTTTCAGGAGATCACCCTCTTGAGAGAAAAACCCAGTGGGAAACCCCTTTTGAAACTCGCTGGAAGGGCCAAAGAGCTTTTTCAAAAGAGGGGAGGACAAAAAATTGATCTTTCCCTATCTCATGATTTTGACTATACTATAGCTATAGTCCAGATCTGGGGATAGAGAGTGGAGCTCTTTGTAGCTACAGCTGAGGAGATGCAAAGGCTTGACAGGTTTATCATGCAGGAGCTGGGCATCCTTCCTGAGATACTCATGGAAAGGGCTGGATCCGCTGTGGCTGAGACCATCCTTGGAAATTTCCCCTTACCTGAGTTTTCAAAGGTTCTTCATCTTTGCGGACCGGGTAATAACGGAGGGGATGGCTTTGTCTGTGCAAGACACCTCTGGAATTCTGGGTATAAGGTGGAGGTGCTCTGTTTTGGTGAAGAAAATAAATATACCGGTGAGGCCAAAAGAAATCTTGAAATTCTTAAAACCTTGAAGATACCGGTAACAAGGATTCAGAGCCTTGAGGAATTTAGCAGTTTTCTCCATCACTTCCAGCCTGAAATTCTGGTGGATGCCCTTTTTGGAACAGGGCTTAAAAGACCTTTAAGTGGCTTATACGAGGAAGTGGTCTCCCTTTTAAGGGAGGCCAAAAAGGAAGGATCCTTTAAGCTCCTTTCTGTGGATATCCCTTCCGGTGTGTCTTCCGATACGGGACAGATCCTTGGATCGGCCCCTTTAGCTGACCTTACGATTACCTTTGAGTGCCTAAAGCCAGGGCACCTCTTTTATCCCGGAAAAGAATGCTCGGGGGAAATAAAGGTCGTGCCCATTGGTTATCCCTGGAGATTTCTCCTTGAATTCAGAGAGGACCTTCTTCCCAAAAGAAGATTTCTAAATGAAGATTTAGCTATGGAGATCTTCAGGCCCAGAAAGGGTTTTTATCACAAAGGGAGGTCAGGTCATGTATTTGTGCTTGCTGGAAGTTCAGGTAAGAGCGGGGCTGGTTATCTGAGTGCCCTTGGGGCCTTAAGAGCTGGTGCTGGTCTTGTGACCCTTGCATCAACCAAAAGCTTACAATCCGTATATTCCGGGCTGCTTCCAGAGATACTGACCTTAGGGCTTCCAGAAGCCGAGGGAGAAATTGCTAAGAATTCTTTAGAAGTCATCTTGGATGCCATAAAGGGGAAGAGGTGTCTTGTTGTGGGCCCAGGGCTTGGGCTTGGATCTGGCCCCAAAGGGGTTCTTCTTGAGCTCCTGGAAAGGGTCAAATTACCCATAGTCCTTGATGCCGATGCCCTGACCCTTCTGAGCGATTCTCTGGATAAACTCAAGAACTACCCCTATCCCAAGGTCATAACTCCCCATCCCGGGGAGACAGGAAGACTTCTCAAGAGAAAGCCCCAGGAGATTCTGGAGGATCCCCTGAGGAGTCTCTCTCAGTTGATAGAACTTACCGGGGCTGTTGTTGTGCTTAAAGGTCCGCATACCCTGATTGGAGACCCCACTGGATTGGTCTTTATATCCTCCATTGATGAGCCTGGAATGGCCCAAGGTGGTATGGGGGATGTGCTCACAGGTATGATCGGGGCCTTTATTGCTCAAGGGTATTCACCCTTTGAGGCCTCAGCCCTTGGGGTTTACATCCATGGAGCCTCTGGTAGATTTTTAAGAGAAACCCAAGGCCCCTTTGGGTTTGTGGCAAGTGAAGTGGCTCAAAATATTCCCAGAATATTAAAAAAACTGGAGAATAAAGATGAATGACCGGAGAAAATTTCAGAGATTCCCAACCAATCTAAAGGCCTATTTTCCTGGTCTGGAAGAGGGGTTTCCTGTTGAAAATGTCTCCTGGAAGGGTCTTTTTATAAAAGTACCTGCTGATTTCAAACCTGAAAAACGCTTGATTTACTTTGAGTTGGATCTTCCTAAAATTGGAAGGATTCCCCTTTACGGATACATTGCCCACTACGGCCCCCCCTCTGAGCCTGGCCTGGGAATTGAAATCCTTGAGGTTGCCAATAATTTTACCCCGGTCTGGGGGCTATACATTAAGGCTATGGATTTTTTAAATCAAGCCCATGAGGAATACGAAAGGCTTCAAAGTAAAATCTCTGAAGCTGCCGAATGATTTTCTGGGAAGGGGTCTTTATCTTTTTAGGGGGCCTTATCCTTGGAAGCTTTTTGAATGTAGTAATCTACAGGCTTCCACTGGGCAAGTCCATAATATATCCCGGTTCACACTGTCCCAGATGTGGAACCCCCTTAAAGTGGTATCACAATATCCCGATCTTAAGCTTTATTTTCCTTAAAGGCAGATGTGCCTATTGTAAGGAAGGTATCTCCCTTCAATATCCTGTAGTTGAATTTATGAGTGCCCTTTTACTGGTATTAATATACATAAACTTTAAACCTCTCTATGGAATGGTGACTTTTTTATTTCTTGCCTTTTTTGGTTTGAATCTCCTCTGTCTCTCCTTTATAGATTTAGCCCATAAGGAGATTCCGGATCTCTTAAGTTTCTCCCTGATCCTTTCAGGCTGGATCCTTGCCCTGATCAATAAGAATCCTTTGCACTTAAGTTTCACCGAGAGCCTTCTTTCCAGCTTTTCCGGAATGGGACTGCTTTTTTTTATTAACGAGACCTATTATCTCTTTGCCAAAAGGGATGGACTCGGGATGGGGGATTTCAAGCTTATGGGCGGCTTAGGGGCCTATCTGGGATATAAAAGCTTCTTCAATGTGCTCTTCTATGCCTCCTTAGTGGGGGTCATGGGTTTCCTACTCCTGCAGGTATATAAAAAACTCAAAAAAGAAGCAAGTGCAAGCTCCGGAGACCTTTTAAAAAGTGAGATCCCCTTTGGACCTTTCTTAAGCCTTGGGGGCATCATATACCTCTTTTTTCCTCAAAGTCTGCTATAAGAGGGGCGTGATCCGAGGGCTTGGGAAGACCTCTGAACTTGTGATCAACCCAGACATCTCTTAGGTTTTCCTTAAGGGGTCCTGTTATCAGGATGTGATCAAGACGCATACCCAGGTTCCTCTTAAAGGCTGAAAACTGATAGTCCCACCAGGTAAAAATCCCCTTTTCCTCAGGATGGATAAGTCGCAGGCTATCCCAGAGACCCCATTCAAGGAGATACCTGAAGGCCTTTCTTTCCCTTTCGTGAAAACAGATCTGTCCATCCAGAAGGATAGGGTCATAGACATCCTCTGGTTGGGGGGCCACATTAAAGTCCCCGGCTAAGATTATACTATTCCCGGGTGAAAAATGTCTTTCCAGAAATTCTCTGAGCCGATAGAGAAACTGAATCTTGTAATAGAAGTAGTCTGAATCCACAGGGCTACCATTAGGCACATAGATGGAGAAGATCATGAGCTTCCCAAATTTGCCCCCAAGGATCCTTTCTTTTGCCTGGGGATCATCTTCAGCCAGGCCTTCAAAGCCTATCCAGAGTCTATCTGCAGGTCTCCTGCCAAGAAGACCAACTCCGTTTCTTCCCTTCCCTCCGGCATGATAAAAGATATAGCCCTCCTTGCTAAAAATATCTTCAGGGATCTTCTCAGTCTTTGTCTCCTGCAGAAGGAGAAAATCTGGAGCCCTTTCCTTTAAAAAGGCCTCAACCTGGGCCTTCCTGACATTAAAGGAATTAACATTCCAGGTGACAACTCGCATCTTAAGGCCCGGACTTTGGGGGATAAAGATAAACCGTGCGAATCGGGAAGGGGATCTCAATTCCCTCCTCTTGATAGCGCCTGTGAAGTCTCTTTATAAACTCATGGGTTATAACAAATCGCGAGGAAGGTTCTTTAGCCCTCAAGACCACATTAAAATTTATACTGGACTCTCCAAAGGTGTGAAACCTCACCAGAGGTTCAAAGTCAGCCACCCCATCGGGATGATTTTGCATAAGCTCCTTTGCAACCTCAAGGGTAACCCTTTCTACCTTCTCAAGGTCACTTGAATAGCTTACCCCTACCTGAAGGAGGACCGAAAGTTCCGCTGAAGGAAGCTGATAATTGATAATCTGACTTCCAGCAAGCTTGAAATTGGGAATTATTATCATGTTGTTGGGAAGCATCCTTATGGTGGTTGTCCTCCAGGTGATGTCTTCCACAAAGCCCTCCTCTCCGGATTCAAGACGAATAAAATCTCCAGGTTTAATCTGCTTGGCCATAAGGATATAGAGCCCGGCAAAAAAATTCTCTAAAGTATCCTTTAAGGCAAGGCCTACAGCAAGGCCTGCCACACCGAGGGTGGTAATAAAGGGGGCAATGTTAATGTTGAGGACATTCAGAATCAGAATGAAGGCAATGGAAAAGACAAAGACCCTGATGAGGATCTCAAAGAGGGTTACCTTGGTGATAACCTCGGCCTTTTGAGCAATGTAGTGGTCAATAATGTTTATAAGGAGCCTTGAGCCGCAAAGACTTGAGGAGATTATAAAGAGGATGAGAAGGACCTTGTTGACAATGGTAAAGATATGAGGGGGAATACTTGTCAGACCTAAGGCTAAATGAGATCCCAGAAGAAAACCCCAGAAAAGAATATACCCCTTAATGGTTTTGATAACGACCTCATCCCAGGGCCAACGGGTTTTTTTGGCTATCTTGAGCAAATACTTAACAATGAATATTCTAATGATATAAAAGCCGAAGACTATAAGGGAAAAAGAAAGCAGTGGATAGATCAGATCCTGCCAGGTCATAGCCCTTTTAAGCTTAGCAAATTAATTATGTCCTGTCAACCTTTCATAGAGACTGTTGGAAAAAACTTTTACGAGACCATTGAAAAATTATGGTTCTTTTTAGGTTTCTGGTAGCCGCAATTTTTAGATTGCTTTTTTGAATTTTTATTAAATTTTTTCGCAAGACCTAAAGG
>CAYTDX010000019.1:0-19675 GCA_964436655.1 uncultured Caldimicrobium sp. | reverse complement strand
CAACAGCCTTCATGGCCTTGAAGACCGCATTCACGATTCTAAACCTTGAAAAGGGGACTAACTTTCCACTTCTTTTCCTCACCAAAGACTCCATCCCAACACCTCCATACAACATCTTGTGGTCTTATTATAAACTACACTACTATATTTTGACAGGAAAACTCATTTTGTCAAGGGGGTGTATGAGGCCATTAAATTTTAGACTTTGTGAGTTTTTCAAAAATTAGTCTTTTTCGGTACCGCAAGACCTTTAGCCTGCGAAAAAATTACACAACCTACGCGTTGCGACTACCTTAAGAATCAAAAATCATTAATTTGGTAGGCGCAGGCTTTAGCCTGCGGAGGTTTTCAAAAACAAAAAAATCTTACGCAAGCTGAAGCTTGCGGCTATCGCAACAATTCAAAATTAAATTTGTGGTTTTGGTAGCCGCGGGCTTTAGCCTGCGGAGGTTTTTACTGAACAATAAAAATTTTTCAAAAAAGAAAGGAAACTTATGCAGGAGGAGAGAAAATATAGAGTATTCCTAAAATAGTTTTGTGGGGATCCCCAGGCTTAAGCCCGCGTTCTTTTCGCGCAAGCTATAGCTTGGGGCCACCCTAAAATCAAAAATCTAAAATTAAAAAAGAGACCCTTTGTAAAGAGAAGGGGGCGGTGCCCCCAGAGATGAGATTACCACCAGGAGATAGTTTTATCCGCTTCAAAGATGAGATCAATCAGTTTATCAAAATCGGCATCACTTTTGGCCTCAAAGAGATTAAACTCAACTACTTCATTTCCCTTTTCTTTAAGCTTTGCTACAATCTTTTTTATCTCCCCATTTTCTACGCTTGCTTTATGTCTGTAAACACTAAGAATCTTCATAAGATCCCTCCTTTAACTCAATTTAAGCACACTGAGGTGGGGCCTGAACCTTCTGGGCAGGAAGGCCATATCCCACTACCAGATCACACTCCAGAATCTTTTCAACCACATCATCAAGACTTGCTTCAGCAAGCTCCCATTCTTGAAGATTGAAATTTTTGGTCTCCTCATCCATAGTTTCAGTTACTGCATAGACCTCACCCTCCATGTCTCTTATCCAGGCCAGGTTTTCCTCAAGGTATTCGCTTTTGCCTGGCATCTTTTGATAAAAGACATAGGTGTAAGAATACATATTTTCAACGGCAAGCCCGAGAGCAGACCTCAAGCCATCTGAAATAAAAGGTCTATTGGCAATTAAAAAACAAACTTTATAACTCATTGTTAACCTCCTCTCAAGGGATTATAGAACAAAATATTTTCCCACCTCTTCAATTAATTCACCATGGAAGGCCTGGGTGCGCATCTGCTTTTCTGTAAGCCCCATGTTGTGATACTCAGGCTCATATCCCTCACAGGCAAAGGCCGCTACACATATAGCAAAATCCTCTTCAGGAATCATGTTCCTGAGCTTTTGAAAGTCAGGATGGACAACTAAATGGGTTGCCTTGAAAGTAAAAAAGAGTTTGACCTTTTTGCCCTTTCTGTGAGCTGCCTCCACAATCTTCACTAGTTCGTTTATATGCACAGGGGAGGTAACAAAAATACCGAGTTTATCTGGATCCTTAGACATGATACCCTCCTTTAATAGTATTTACCAAGTTAACTTTGCTTAACTATTTCTTTTTAATAAAATATCTGGTATATCCAGGCTCATCAACCATACCTAAAAATTCATGTCCTTCCTTTTTGCACATACTTGGAATGTCATTTTTACTCCCGGGGTCTGTGCTTAAAACCTCAAGGATCTGACCTGAACTTAGTTTCTGCAGGGCCTTCTTGGTTTTCAACATGGGCATAGGACAGGAAAGCCCCTTACAATCAAGAACCTCATCTGCTTTGATACTGCTCAAATCAACCATTTTACCCCTCCTTTAAGTTTTTTTATAATCCAATTACAAACTTTTCCGTCTTTTCGTTCCAATCTACAAAGAGATACCATAAAAATATCACAAGGGCAAGGACCAAAAAGGCCCCTCCATATCCAAAGGTATCGGGAAGATAAACTTTAGACCCGAGAATTCCCTTGTCCCAAACTTCCCAGACATTGTCCAGGTAATACCTCAGGATGGCATTGGTAAGAGCAAAGAAGACAGCCACTATCATCAATTTTACCTGGCCCTCTCCTACCCTCCAAAGAGAACCCGAACCGCACCCACCTGCAACCACCATGGCAGCACCAAAGATAACTCCTCCAATTAAGGAACCCCAGATAAAGGTTGGTGTCACATACTCCATGGGTTCACGAATCCCGGCCATTTTGATAAATAAAATGCCCAGGGTTGCGATAAATAAACTCAGGGCTGCTCCTCTGGCCATAGTAGCTTCACCTGAGAGAAAGGGCTCTCTCAGTGCATTTACCATGCAAAATCTTGAACGATGCATGACAAAACCAATACCAGCTGTGAATAAGAAGGCTCCACCAAGTAAAGCTCCGCTTTCCTGTTCACTTTTAAAATAACCATAGGTTCCAAGAATCAAAACAATCAGGGCAATTATACCTAAGAGGGGATTTAACTTTTTTGTACTTATCTCAACACCACCTTGGGAAGAGAAATGCTCGATCTCCCAAAGAAGATATTTAACACCAAGAAAAACTCCCACCATCAGCCCAAGCATCATGGCAATTCCACCTGCAGAGAGGTTTGCAATGGCCATATAAAAACCTCCAATATTACACCCCTGAGCAAGGGCCGACCCAATACCCATCAATATACCCGCAACAACTCCTTTGATGATCTCAAGCTTAGGAGGGATACGAATTCCAAATTCCTGTGCCAAAGTTGCTGAAAGAAAGGCCCCAAGAATAAGACCAAGATCAAGGACAGAAGAAGAAAACCAGAGGGGATGCGGTGGTGCCTCCTCTAAAAAACCCACTCCGTATAGTACCCATTCACCCCAATTTCTAAGCCCTCCAACAATACCCCAAGGACGATACCACATCTCAAGTAAAATAACTAATAAAGCCAGCAAAATACCGCCTGTAATTGGACTGTAATTGGACTTAAATACCGCCTCATAAAACTCTTTAAAGGTATCTTTTAAAGACATACCTCCCCCTCCCGGAGATTTTTGGTTTTATAATATATAAAACTTCTGGCTTGTCAAGACTATTTAAGAACAAATAATCTGAAATATTCCAAATCTAAAGGTCTTTTTGCCCTTTTTTAATCATTTTTCAACCAAATCATTAAATCCATACTATAGTTTTTAACAATCTAAAGACTTATATAAAAGAGACCTTTGCAAAATTATGGTTCTTTTAAAATTTCTGGTAGCTGTGGCCCGTAGGTTACATATTTTTGATTTTTTTTCGCAGGCTAAAGGTCTTGCGGCTACCGTTTCCGGTTCATCCCCAGACCTTTACCCCACCCCAGCCTTAGCCAACTGAGGAAAAATCTATAGGTGAGGAGTTAATAATATTATCCGAAAAGGCTATAGCCAAGGGATGGGTCTCACGAATCAAGATGGTGACACCGGAGGTGTTTAATCTCCTAAAAAAGTGGTGTAATTCCTCAAGATCAAGCACAGAAAGGCCCTGAAAGGGGTAAAAAAGGGCCAGAAAATCAATCCGGCTCCTTTTTCTTAGCTTGCGAAGGATCTCAATCCTCAGCCTCTCTCCCCCTGAGAGCTCTGAGATATCCTGAGAGAGTTTGAGATAGGAAAGCTTAAGATCCTTAAGCCCGCCTAAGAGCTCTTTTATTTGCAAGACCTGTCCAAAAAGCTCTAAGGCCTCTTCAAAGGTAAAGTCAAGGATCTCACTAATTTTAAAGCCCCGATAGGAAAGATTTAGAACCTCGTAATTCAATCTCTTTCCAAGGCATTCTTCGCAAAGGGTTTTGAGGGTGTAAGTTTCAAGTTCCAGAGTTTTATATCCCTTCCCTTTACAGGCAGAGCAGAGGCCTTCCTTAGTATGAAAACTAAAATGTCGCTTGGTGAGTCCCTTTATTCTTGCAGAGGGAAGGGCTAATAAAACCTCCCGCCAGAGCTCCCAGATCCCCAGATAATCAACCAGTAGGTTTTCTGCTGTCCTTTCAAAGAGCTCCTCTCCCTCTACGATAGATTTGCCCATTTGAGAGAGTGCCTCTACCAATCTCCTCAGATCCCTATCCCCCTCTGCTCCGGTTTCGCCAAAAAAGAGATTAATCCCCTGTCTGAGGATTTTGATATTCCCTTTATCTATCTGAATCTCAAGGAAGTCTTCTGGAGAAGGCTCTTTCTGGTGAAAACTGACGGGTCTTTCCAGGTAAGGATAAAAAAGGCCCTCCTTGTCCTTTAAATAATCCTTAACTGGCATGGCCCGGAGAAGAAAGCCTCCCTTTTCCCCTGCCCCCGGCCCAAGTTCTATCAGAAAGTCTGCTTCCCGAATAAAGTCAAGATCGTGTTCAACTACCAAAAAGGAATTCCCCTGAGCAAGGATTTCTCTTATTAAAACAAGAAGCCCCTTTCGGCGGTTGCCGTCAAGTCCAAGGGTTGGCTCATCCAGAATGTAAAGGACACCCTGAAGGTCTGCGGAAAAAAGGAGAAGGATCTCAAGGAGCTTTCTTTCCCCTAAGGAGAGCTCAAAAACAGGGGTTGAAAGTTTCAGGTGATCCACCTTTAAGGCCTCTGCCTTCTCAAGGAGCCTTAGATAATTTTCCCAGAGAGACCTCTCTTCACCTCTGAGATTTTCCAGAAGGAAGCCCTTAAACTCAGCAAGATTCATAGCCAAAAGCTCTCTTAGTGTCTGAGAAAAGAGTTTGCTTTCAAGAGAGGACCTTTCAAATTTAAGTCCTTCACAGCCCGGGCAGGGCTTTCTCTCCTTAAATCCTGCCCCCCGGCAGAGGGAGCACCTCATCAGGTCCTGACTCAAGGTGCTTCCACAGGAAAAACAGCTGCTTCCAAGATTAAAGGACACACCTTCCCCATCCAAGGCCTTAAAGATCACTCTACCCCGATTAATACCCTGAGAGAGCCTCAGATTTTCAAGAAGCCTCGGAAGGACCCTTTCTTCTTTGATTATCCTGTCAAGGAGAAGGAGGACCTCTTTGTAGCCTGCTGGAGCCTCCTCTTCGGAGAGATCAACCTCACTTCCGTCAAAGAGGTAACGGGTAAACCCCTGAGCTATAAGATAATTCAGGGCCTGAGGGGATGTCTCAGGCAGAGGCAGTAAAAGATAAAATCTTTTCCCATCGGGTTGGCCTTCAAACCACTTTATCACCTGTTGGAGATAGTTGAGCTCATTGAGGGTCCCGCACTTGGGGCATCTAAGGCTCCCTTTATCTGTAAAAAGGGCCTTGATTAACAGGGATATACCAAGGATTTCAGAGACATTTTTGTAAGGATACCAGGTGCGGACCCCCTGAGCAAGGGAGACAACCGGAGGAATGGGCCCCCTCAAGATGCCCTTTAGTTTTTCCTCTGCCCTAAGGGGAGTAGCGTAGCCTTGCAGGATTCTTAAGCGGGCCTCTGCCAGTCTGGCAATAGTATCAAAGGCAAGGGAGCTTTTTCCCGAACCCGAGGGGCCGGTAATCACAACAAGCTGGTTTAAAGGAATCTTTAAATCAAAACCCTTGAGATTGTGAGTGGAAGCTCCTTTTAGCTCAAGAAACATGCAAGTGAAATATTACTCAGAGACTACCTGATTTCTCCCTTCTGTTTTGGCCTTATAGAGTCGTAAATCTGCCTTTTTGATCAGTCCTTCAAAGCTCAAGGCATCTGCAGGATATTCGGCTATACCAAAGGAGGCCGTAAGTCTAAAGCTTTGGGTATCAGAGATGAAAAATTCATGGTCCTCAAGGGCCCTTCTTATCCTTTCAGCCATCACTTTGGCACCGCCCTTGGCGGTCTCAGGAAGGAGGACCAAAAATTCTTCACCCCCAAACCGGGCCAGATAATCTGTACCTCTGATCAAAGAGGTGGCAATTTCCGTAAATTCTTTCAAAACCCTATCTCCGATAAAATGCCCGTAGGTATCATTTATCCTCTTAAAGTGATCAAGGTCAATCAGGATAACACTAAAGGGTGTCCCCTTCCTTTTCGCCTTTTCCTCTTCCTTTTTAAGGACCTCCAAGATAAACCGGCGGTTGTAAATTCCAAGGAGGGGATCCCTTATAGATAGCTCTCTGTATTCCTTTAATAATCGCATCTGGTTAAGATAGATATTAAAGACCTGGATTTTATCCTCAAAATACCTGAGCTCATCCTCGGTAAAGGGCTCTGCTTTGATGAGGGTTACAAATCCCTGAATGTGCCCCTCAAATATAAGGGGGATACAAAAATGGGGTAGCTCTGGCCTTTTTATCCGCTGACAGGGGGATTCACTCCCACCAAGAAAGCTTTTCCCCGATAGGTAAACCCTGCAATCCTTGACATCCTTGGTAAGACAGTCACTCCAGAGGTCTTTCCGGCCTGCAAGATAGGTGGTTCTGATCTCATCGGAGCGAGGATCCACTTCAAAATAATGAAAGGTGTCCACCCTTTCCAGTAAATATTTTTCAAGGATCTGAAAGAGCTCCTCTTCAGAGCTTGCAAAGTTTAACTCCTTGGCAAAGGCATAAAAGGAAGAGAGAATCTTCTGAATGTCCTTAATACTTTCCTCGTATTCAAGGAATTCCTGAATATCCCGGGCATTTATTATAATAAAGGATTCTCCGTTCAGGATTACAGCCCTTGCTTTTATTTCAACGGATATGGGGTTCTGATGAATATCCCTGTAGATCCGCCTTCCCCTGAGATCTAATCCCTTTTTTATGAGGAGATCTATATTTTTTCTCAATTCCTCTTCCGGTAAGTCCACAACATCAAAGATGGTCTTATTTAAGATCTCCTCATCTCCATACCCCAAGGCCTTTTTAAAAGCGGTATTGGCAAAACGGACTCTTCCCTCCTTATCTATGACAAAGATATAATCCAGGGAGTTATCTAGAAAACTTTTCAAAAAGCGAATCTCTCTCTGATAGGTCTCCTCTTTGACAAGCTCGTGGGTTATGTCTCTTAAGAACAACTTTATCTTGCCCTCTTTAGTTCCATAATTAATATATGTCCCGGTCACCTCGTAGATCTGGGGGCCCCTTCCCTTCAACTTTTCTTTATAGACAATTTTTTCTCTTTTTAGAACTCCATAAATCCTGTTCCAGTCGTCATAATCCAAAAGGGTATAGATATCTCTTTCAAGGTATTCTTCACCCATGGTCTTTTTAGCAAAATCGTTCATCCAGGTAATCTTGCATTCACTATCACACTCTGACAGTTCCAAAATAATCTCAGGGAGGAGGGTGAGAAAATTTTTGGCCTGTCTGAGATTGTTTTCCAGGAAATCAGCATAAGTACAGGTAAGGCTCTGGACAAAATCCCTTTGCGATAAGACATTGACCGCACATCCCCTTTCATCCACAACCACTAAGTGTCTGATATTGTGCTTTTTAAATATCTCAATACCCTTGGTAATGGAATCCTTTAGCTGAACGGTAAAAACCCTTTTAAGGGCTATTTCTTTAAGTGGGGTATTGAGGTCATCGGGGGTAAGGGTCAGAAAATCCCTTTCTGTAATTATTCCAACAGGTCTCAAGGCTTTATCCAAAACTGGAATAGCCCCAACATTGTAATGAACCATCTTGGAAAGGGCCCTTTCTAAGGTATCCTCCTCCTCAGCATAGACTAAATCACCCTTAATCTCAAGGAGGTCCCTTATTCTCCCCTCCCCTTTGAAAAGTTCCTCTGAGGAATGCAGAATGAGGTCTTGCTGGGTTATGACCCCTTCAAAATCTCCCTTATCGTTTACAACAATAAGCCTTCTTATAAAGTTTTCCGTCATTATGTTAAAGGCGGTAAAAAGGGTGTCCTTGCTTTTGATCTTGAAGAGCTCTCTTTTTGCCAGCTGAAAGGCCGGTGCCTCAGGGGGATATTTCTGAAAAAGGGCCTTCAGGATATCCCGCTCCGTTATTATCCCAATGGGTTTACCCTCTTTGAGAAAGACGGCAAAATTGGTGCTTACTTCCCTAAAGATCCGGAGCAGGTCTTTCAGGGTTATGTCTATAGGAGGGGTTAAGGCCCTTTGCTCTTTAAGAAAATTTTTTACTGGTAATTGCAGTAAATAAAACACCTTTATCTCCTTCTACTCTTTAACCATTCCATAAATTTATCATATGTCAAGGTGTTTAGAAGATCAATTTTTTTACACCAACCCCTTCTTGCCACGGCAACTCCCAGTCTCAGATATTCCATTTGATCAGCTCTATGGGCATCGGTTCCTATAATAAGGGGGATCTTCAGGTCCACGCAGGCCTTCACATAGAGGTCATTTAAATCTAATCTTTTATAATAGGCATTGATCTCAAGGGCCTTGCCGTATGCCCTGGCAGTCCTCATCACCTCATCCATATTGATGGCATAGGGTTCTCTTTCCCCGATAACCCTCCCTGTTGGATGGGAGAGGGCATGCACAAGGGGATGCTTAAGGGCAGAAACTATCCGGTGGGTGATTTGTCTTTCCTCCTGCTGAAAACCACTGTGGATAGCCGCTATAACAAAATCTATATCCTTTAGAACCTCGTCGGGGTAATCCAAGGTTCCATCCGAAAGGATATCCACCTCTGCCCCGAAGATGAGTTTTACCCTCTTGGACCTTGAATTCAGTTCTTCAATCCTTTGCTTTTTCTTGTAGAGTTCCTCAACGGAGACTCCTCCTGCAACCTTCAGGCCCTGGGAGTGATCGCAAAGGGCGACCCAAGAAAGATTCATCGCTTCGGCCTTGGCCATGATCTCCTCAAGAGTTGATACCCCATCACTAAACTTAGAGTGAACATGACCATCCCCTTGAATGTCTTCATAGTCCACAAGCTCGGGAAGGCTTCCCTGTAAGGCTGCCTCAATCTCTCCTCTATCTTCCCTCAATTCAGGGGGAATATAGGGAAGCCCAAGGGTTGCATAGACCTCCTCTTCGGTCTTTCCAGCGATTCTTTCCTCACCTCTAAAGACCCCGTATTCATTGATCTTTAGCCCCTTTTCTAAGGCAAGCTCTCTAACCCTGATGTTATGGGCCTTTGAACCGGTAAAATAAGCCAGAGCTGAGCCCCAGGCCTCGGGTTCAACCACCCTGACATCCATTTGGATACCGCCTTTGAGGCGAACGCTGGTTTTGGTCTCGCCCAGGGCTATAACCTCTTCAACCAGTGGAAGCCCAGCAACTACCCTCATGACCTCAAGGGCCTCGGTAGAGGCAATGAGGACATCAATGTCTTTAACTGTCTCCCTTCTTCGTCTTATACTTCCAGCAACCTCAATCTGGAGAAGAGGGGCCCTTGATTTGATCTGAGCTATGACCTCTTCAGCCAGGGGTAAGACCTCACCCAGAGGCCTTCTACCTGTTTTTTCTTTAAGGAGTTTAATACCCTTCAGGATATTTTCCTCGGTTTTTAGACCAAAACCGGGAAGTCTGGCGATCTTGTGCTCAAGACAGGCCTTTTCAAGTTCCTCAAGGGAGGTAATCCCGTATTTTTCGTAGATAGCCTTGACCTTCTTGGGCCCAAGACTTGGAATCTCAAGAAAATTAAGTAAAACCGGAGGGATCTCCCTCTTGAGTTCCTCAAAAAGGGTAAGGCTTCCAGTTTTTAAAATCTCCTTAATCTTTCCAGCCAGATCTGTCCCGATACCAGGCAGATTTTCAAGGCCTCCTTCCTTAGCAAGCTCTTCCACATCCTTGGTTAAGGCCTCAATAGTCTGGGCAGCCCTCTCGTAGGCCCTGATACGAAAGGGATTGTCCCCCTTAATCTCAAGAAGTTGAGCGGTCTTTCTGAAGATCTCGGCAACTTCTTTGTTTTTCATTTAATCCCCGAGTTCTTTGCAAAATTATTTTTTTAAGGTAGCCGGAAGACCTTTGTAGGTTTTAAAAACCTCTATTAAAAGTTCCTGGCAGGCTTTGGCCTGCAAGGGTTTTCAAAAATCAAAAAACGCGTAGGCTAAGGGTCTTCCTGCTACTAAAAATTTAAACCCCTTTAGTAGTCCTCTTAATGTATCTATCTATATTTTCCCAGATAGGTTTAATTTTTTTCTTGACTTCATCCTTCATCTTGGCCTCATCCGGCCAGGTCCTTTTGTAACCCTCTTCTTTCCATTTTCGTGTGGCATCAATACACATCTTTGAACCAAAACCAACCTCCGGACTTGCATGATCAAGGACATCCACAGGGCCTTTAACTATCATGATATCCCTTGCAGGGTCCACATTGGCACAGAGATAGAAGAGGGCTTCACTTAAGTTTTGAACATCTACCTCTTTATCAAAGATGACCACAATTTTTGAAAACATAAGCTGTCCAAGCCCCCAGATAGCAGAGGCCACCTTGAAGGCATGTCCGGGATATCTCTTGTCAATAGCCACAAAGGCAAGATTGTGAAAAACCCCTTCCCAGGGAAGGTTAATATCCACAACCTCGGGAAGGACTTTTTTGATAAGGGGCAGGAAAAGCCTTTCTGTAGCCTTTCCGAGATAACAATCCTCCTGAGGGGGTTTCCCAACGATGGTTGCAGGGTAGAGGGCATCCTTTCGCAGGGTGATACAGGTGACATGAAAGACAGGGTAGGGCTCAGCTGGGGTGTAAAAGCCTGTGTGATCCCCAAAGGGTCCCTCTATTCTTCTCTCAGAGGGGTCGACATAGCCTTCAAGGACGATCTGAGACTCTGCCGGAACTTCAAGAGGAACGGTTAGTGCTGAAACTAAAGAGACCGGAGAGCCCTTGAGGAAACCTGCCAGCATCAATTCATCAATATCTTCTGGCAAGGGTGCTGTTGCAGCATAGATTACTGCAGGCTCAGGACCTATAGCTACGGCAACAGGTAACCTCTCACCCCGGTCCTCAGCCTTGCGAAGGTGTTTGGCTCCCACCTTGTGGATCTGCCAGTGCATACCCGTGGTGTTTCTGTCAAAGACCTGCATGCGATACATCCCCACATTTCTGATCCCTGTCTCAGGATCCTTGGTTATCACACAGGGGAGGGTTATAAAGGGACCGGCATCCTCTGGCCAGCATTTCAAAATGGGAAGCTTTGAGAGATCAACCTCCTCTCCCCTGAGAACTATCTCCTGGCAAGGGGCCTTGTCAACCCTCTTGGGAAAGACATTTTTGGCCTGAAAAAGCTTGGGAAGGAGCTTGAGCTTCCCGATTAATCCCTCTGCCTCCCTGATCTCAAGAAAATTAATAAGTTTCTCTGAGAGGTCTTCCAGAGATCTCACGCCCAGGGCAAGACAGAGCCTTTTGTAACTTCCAAAGAGATTGGTAACCACCGGGATCTTGTGCCCCTTAACCTTTTCAAAGAAAAGAGCCGGGCCTTGAGCCTTGGCTGTTCTATCCGTAAGCTCGGTAATTTCAAGCTCGGCAGATACCTCTTCTTTTACTCTGTAAAGCTCCCCTTCCCTTTCCAGAATTTTAAGGAATTCCTGAAGACTATCTGGGGCCTTCATAAACTCTCACTTTATCTCTGTTATATCCTTTCGGAAGGAAAAATCAACCTCTACCGGATAGTTTCCTGTGAAACAGGCAAGACAGACCTTGTCTTTGAGATCGCCAACGGAATCAAGGAGCCCCTCCAAGCTGAGATAATAAAGGGTATCAATGTCAAGAAACTTTTTGATTTCTTCCACACTGTGCTTGGAAGCAATGAGTTCCTTGGCCTGGGGAAAGTCAATCCCGAAAAAGCAGGGGTACCTCAGAGGCGGGCAGGAGATCAAAAAGTGGATCCTTTTGGCCCCCGCAAGCTTTATACCCCGGATACGGTTTTTGCTGGTTGTCCCCCTAACAAGGGAATCATCCACTACAATTACCTCTTTTCCACGAATAAAGTCCTTTACAGGATTAAGTTTCATTTTTACCGAGAGATCTCTCAGCTTTTCTGAGGGTTGAATGAAGGTTCTCCCGATGTAGTGATTTCTAATAACCCCGAATTCTAAGGGAAGACCGCTTGACTGAGAATACCCCAGAGCCGCATAGGTTCCTGAATCCGGAAAGGGCATCACAAAGTCCGCCGAAAGGGGACACTCTTTGTATAGATTAAAACCGAGGTGTTTACGCACACTATAGACATTTTTTTGAAAAATAAGACTATCTGGTCTGGCAAAGTAGATAAACTCAAAGATACAGTGGGCAAGGGCCTGGGGTTCCCTTTCAAAGGGAAAATAGGATTTGGGGCCACTCTCATCAATTACAAGGATCTCTCCGGGGGCAACATCTCTTAAGTATTCCACCCCGAGAAGGTCAAAGGCACAGGTCTCTGAGGCTAAGGCATAGCCTCCATTGATCATCCCCAGAGAAAGGGGCCTAAACCCCCAGGGATCTCTGAAGGCAACAAGGATATTATCACAAAGTAGGACCACCGAATAGGCCCCTCTTATTTTTCGCATGGCCTTGGAAATAGCGGTAACAAGCCCCTCCTTTAGATACCTCACCACAAGGTGCATGATGACTTCGCTATCCATGGTAGTCTGAAAGATATGTCCCTCTTCCTCAAGCTCACACCTCAAGGTATGGGCATTTACGAGATTTCCGTTGTGAGCAAGGGCAAGGGTCTTTTGGGCAAAGGTGACACAGAAGGGCTGAACATTCTGAAGGGTTGAAGAACCCGTGGTTGAGTATCTCACATGCCCTATGGCAATCTCACCGGGGAGTTCTTGAAGGGTCCTCTCTTTGAAGACCTCACTTACTAACCCCAGACTTTTATACTCCCTGATCCTTTTTCCGTCAAAGCAGGCAATTCCTGCAGCCTCCTGGCCCCTGTGCTGAAGGGAATAGAGCCCGAAATAAATATATTTAGAGGCCTCAGTGACCCCATATATTCCCACAATTCCGCACATAGGCCTTCCTCCTATCCAAAATCAATGCTTTCTTCAACCTCTTTTCTTTTGTCACTTCCATAGGGCTTATAATAAACAAGCGGTATCCCTCTCCTTAAAAGGTATCAAGGACACCGGAGACGGTAATTTCTGGAATTCTCAGAGTAGGCTGGCCATCGGAGACCGGAACACCCTGTCCGTCTTTTCCACAGGTGCCTGGATCAAAGTGCAGGTCCTCTGCCACCATATCAATGGCTTCAAGGACCTTCGGGCCATTTCCCACAAGGATCGCCCCCTTAACCGGATAAAGGACCTCTCCCCTTTCCACATAATAACCCTCTCTCACCTCAAAGACAAAGTCCCCTGTAAGGGGATTCACCTCGCCTCCTCCCATTTTTTTGACCAAGAGGCCCTTCTCTACACTCTTTAAGACCTCTTCAGGTTTATGGGGCCCTGGGGCAATAAAGGTATTTGCCATACGGGGGATGGGAAGATCTCTAAAGGACTCCCTTCTTCCGTGGCCGTTTGCTTTTTTACCGAATTTTAAGGCGGAAAACCTGTCGTAGAGGAAATTTTTGAGTATTCCCCTTTCAATCAGGACAACCCTTTCAGCTGGAAGGCCTTCATCATCAAGCTCATAGGAGCCATAAAGATGGGGAAGGGTTGGATCGTCTATAACAGTAATGAGGGGACTGGCAACCTTTTCCCCCAGTCTTCCCGAATAGACAGAGAGCCTCTCCTCGGCATGGTCAGCCTCTAAGCCATGCCCCACAGCCTCGTGGATCATAGTTCCCCCAGCCTCTCCGGATAGAATAACTGGCATAACCCCAGCAGGGGCCTTTCTGGCTGAAAGCATAAGTATAGCAAGATTAACTGCCTTTTCGGGAAGCTCATAAAAACGCTGATCCTTTAGCAGGGCCTCTTCCATGGGAAGACTATAACCAAGCACCTCATATCCCCGCTCAAGTCTTCCATCCCGCTCAGCAACCGCAAGCACAGCTACCCGGAAGTAATTTCTTTCTGTCTCCTTCGGCTCACCCTCCGGATTAAGAAAGAGGATATTTTTGCAGGAGGCACTCAGGAGTATGCGATAGTGCTTGATTCTTGGGTCCTTAGGAATTCTACTTTTTAATTCCCCAAGAAAAGAAAAGGCCCCCTCAAGGGGTATCTGACTGCTTGAAGAGGCTGAAAGAAGTTTCCTCAGGGAGGCCTCAAAGAATGAGAGGGCATCTTTCTTAAAATAGGCCCCTGCCTTTGCTTCTAAAAATTCCCCAAAATGGCTGGTGGTGTATTGAAGATTATTCTTAAAGCCCCTTTCAATGCACCTTATTGAAAGACCCTTCTCTTCTCCGGAGGCAACCTCATCTACTCTATCCGGTTCAAGAACAAGACGGAAAAACCTGAGCTTTTCAAAATATAAATCAGCATGAAGGATCGTTTCCATTTGTTCTTGATTATAATCTACTTAAAAATTTTTTAAACTCTTCCCGGGTCAAGACCCCTTTTCTTCCATAGTCTCTGAGACTAAGACTGGCTGAGTAGAGACCAAGTTCCAGGGCCAATTCAACGGAAAGTTTATGGAGAAGTCCTGCGATAACCCCGGCATTAAAGTAATCTCCAGCCCCGGTGTTATCAACCACAAGTTTAGCCGGATAGACAGAGCTTCTAATAGTAAGTCTTCGCGTAAGGGCCAGGGCCCCCTCTTTCCCCATTTTGATAAAGATTATCCTTTCCCCCTCTTCTAAGAACTCTTCCTTTGAAAGACCGGCCAGTTTAAGCTCCCTTTCCGTAAGAAAGAGAAATTTTAACCCCCTTAAAAAGGGCTCCAAGAAATCCTTTCCCCTTCGGGCATAGATCTCACCTGGATCAAGAGATACCTTTCCCACGAAGTTTAATGAGAGATCCCTTTGAAAGGCCACTCCCTCCTTGCTTGCAAAGGAGCTCAGGTGAAGAAGCTCTCCCTTTAAGCAGGAGGCCTTCAGGTCTTCTGAAGAAAGGTGGGTCTCAGCACTGCCAGGGCTAACCACAATGGCTCTATCCCTTTTCTTGTCCAGAAGAATAAGGGCAAGGCTTGTCTCTCCTCCCCTTGAAACACAGGAGGTATCAACTGAGAGGGCCTTCCACTCCTGCAAGACCCTCTCCCCAAAGGAATCCTCTCCCACCGCTCCAATAAAACCACATCTAAAACCCCAGCTGGCCAGGGCAAAAATGGTATTGGCTGAGGAACCACCACCACACTCGGCTAAAAAACTGGCCTCTCCTTTCAGCTTCTCATAAAGTTCAAGAAAGTTTTTTCTTTCAAGGACATACTCTTCACCAGGACCAAACCGAATACCCTCAAAGGAGAACTCCTCAAGGTCTTCCAATTGAAAAAAGATATCCCAATTTAAGGCCCCGCAACCAAGAATCATAGCTTTTTTATTATGAGACCTTGGCAAAAATTTGAATAATGAGCTCTCTATTTCTTTGAATCCAGCACATCATTAAACCTTCTCAGAGAAAAAGCTATTAAAAAGATTGCCATAGAGCTTGGCCTCAGGCTTTCAGGGTATGAATGACCGTAGAGCTTACTGATAATAGGGATTTTGAACATGGAAAGGGAACCATAGGCTTGCCACCCAATTTATAATAACCTACTCCTTTTTTTGAGTAAGTCTTGTGTGAGAATTTAAGAATCTCAATCCGAATTTGAAAACCTCTCATTATTTATATTGCAAAATAAGTCTATTACACCATTTTTACTAGTTACAACCTTGTTTTTCTTGTTCTCTGGTCCATATTTTCCCGTAAATTCACCTTTTTCTTTTCTCTCTTTGAAAGTCTTCGTTACAACATGTTTATTAAGTTCTTCATTTACAAACCTAATTTCTTTTGCGTAATTTTTTAATCTATCCTCGGCATATTTTATATATTCTTTAGAAATTTCAATACCAATATAATCACATCCTAATATTTTTGCGGCAACAAGAGTTGTTCCACTTCCACAGTATGGATCAAGCACTACACCTTTATTACCATCGAGTATTGAAAAAATAACTCTGGCTGGTAATTCAATTGGAAAAGGTGCAGGATGTGGGTTGTCTCTTTCTGGTGGAAATCTCCATATTGATGTTAGGAGGGCATGTTTAGGTTTTAATTCATCTCCTATTATATTGTTCCCCTTGGGCTTATAGAGCCAATAAATTCTTTCTTCAACTTGCCAGAATCTCCATCCCCTTATGTTTGCTGCAATCATTCTGTCCCAAATTATTTCTTGTCTTATTATCCATTTAGTTTTTCTCAACCAATCCATAGGATGTAATAGCCATCCTCTTTCCCATCTGATTTTATGGTTATAGAAAAAGGAACCACCAGGTTTAGTTATCCTAAAAACCTCATCCAGAACAGCAATCTGATTTTGTTGATATAAATCCTCTGGTAATTTGTCTGAAGCACCAGAGTATTTTACATTAGTTACTAACCATCCCCTTTTATTCTCTCCCTTATTGTATGGAGGCGAGGTGACACCAACATCTACAATTTCATCTGGCAAGGATTTTAAAATAGTTAAAGCATCTCCACAAATTATTTTGTTTAAGTAATCTTTATTCATTTTTCGCATTATTTAATAAAAATTCATAAAAGCCCTTAGCTATGTATTTTCTATATTTGGGCAGTTCTTTTTTGCTTAAAAGAAAAACAATTTTTAATTCTTTGCATTTAATAAAATTTCTATAATCAAAGGTTGCGCTTCTTAAAAACTGCCCCTTTATACTCTTGCTACCCTTCAATTTGGCTTGCCATTTTTCAATTTGCATTTTTAAATTTTTTACAAAATCTGGGCAATTAAATGGAAATTCAATTATATAAACAAGTTTTCCATCAATAAAACCACTAACCAACATATTTAAATCTTTTTCTTTAATGTCTTTTTCTAATCTCATAGGTGTATAATCTGTAAAATTTCCGCCTCCGTTTAATTTCGCTGGAGGTGTCTTTCTTTCGCCCTTACTATATTTTTCAAATTCCTCTGTATTTATATTCTTTGGTTTTGCTTCACATTTTATAGATTTTCCTGGAATATAAGCATCTTGCCTAAAACCATTGTAACCTATCTTCCCTTCTTTATGCTCATAGCCGGCTAAAGTAACTGTTATAAATTCTCTTATAGTTGAAGAATTTTTATCATTTATATACATTGTTAACAAATCAATAAGCATTCCTATTATAGTATCCTTAGATTTTCCTATCAAATAGTTACTTAGTTTTTGATGGGATTCAGTACTATACATCTTTATAACATTGACTAATTCTTGATTCATGTTTATTTTAGAGGTCTTTGCAAACTTTTAAATTTAGGGAATCATCCTATCTCATAAAAGGTATTTTTTTTCAAATTTTTCTTCTTAAGCTTAAAAATTACTTCATTTCTTCACACAAAGCTCCTTTTCAGACCTCTTTTTATTAAGTAAGTCTAACATGAAAATTTGAAAGTTTCAATCCAATTTTTTATAACATATTTGCGCAGGCCAAAACCCTCAGCTACCGCGAAAAAATTTTAAAAATTATCACCTTGTGATAGCTGTTAGACCTTTAGGTCTTGCGATAAAAGTGATTACTCTCCCTCTTCCCTGGTGGGAGAGTCTCCCAAAAAACTCCCTCTTTTAGTGAGAGGGGGCCGGGGTGAGGGGGATGGGAGCACGTAACCTACGGTCCACGGCTACCAGAAAACCCAAGAGAACCATAATTTTGCAAAGGTCTTAAATCAATGGGCTGTAAGAACCTTTAGAAGGGTATCTTTTAATGTAGATAAATTAAAGGGTTTGGGCAAAAGGGCTTCAAAATAGGCCTGATATTTCGCATAATCCTCGGGAGACTGGATATATCCACTGGCTCCAATTATTTTGGTATCCCCTTTAAGCTCCTTTATGGCTACTGCCAATTCAGGACCTGAAAGCCTTCCGGGCATAGTAAAATCAGTAAGAATAAGATGGTAAACACTTCCCGTCTCCAGGGAGGCCTTGAATTTCTCAAGAGCCTCATCTCCGTTTTCAGCGGTATCCACTGAGAAGCCAAAAAATTCAAGGATTTCCTTTAGACTTTCCCTTATTTCAGGATTATCATCCACAATCAGCACCTTTAATCCCTCAGCCAGATCACCAAGCTCAAGGGGCCTTTTTTCCTCTTTTTTAACCTCTTCTCTTGTGCCAGGAAGGTAGAGAACAAAGATTGTCCCCTTACCCTCCTCGGTATAAACCTCTATCTTTCCTCCATGGTTCTCTACGATACTTTGCACGATTGAAAGCCCGAGCCCTGTCCCTGCCTTTTTGGTTGTAAAGAAAGGGTCAAAGATACGAGGTAAAAGCTCTTTGGGGATACCCGGGCCGTTATCAGTTATACTTATCTTAACAAAATCTCCGGCATTTTCTGCCTTTATTTCAACCTTTCCACCTGAACCGAGAACATCCCTTGCGTTGATGAGGATATTTTGAAATACCTCGGTTAACTGGCCAAGGTCCCCCTTAAGGTTCATGGTATTTTCAGGAATATCTATATATACCTTTACAGGAGTCCCCATAAAAATAAAGTTTGCAATATCAGTGACAAGCTCTTTTAACCTTACAACCTCCACATTTAAGGGCATCCCCTTTGAAAGGTCAAGAAGTTGTTGGGTAAGCCTACCTGCTTTTTGGTAAATATTTTCCATTTTTGATAAAAACTCTGTTAACCTTTGAAGATCCCTTTTATACATACTTGCCAGATAAAGATAATTCTGCATACCAGCAAGGAGATTATTCAGGTCGTGGGCAATTCCTCCTGCCAAACGGTTGACAAGATTCATCTTTTCAAGGCGCATAAGCTCCCTTTGGGTTTTCACCTTTTCTGTAACATCCCTGAAGACAAAGACCACCCCCAGCAAGTCTCCATCAGGTGTAAAAATGGGGGAGGCACTATCCTCAACAGATAGGTTTTCTCCATCCCTTCTTATAAGCAGGGTGTGATTAGCAAGCTCTCTCCTTTTCCCCTCCACAAGAACTGCTGAAACAGGGTCTTCCACAGCTTCCCCTGTTTGCTCAGAAACAAGTCTTAAAAAGGTCTTTACCTCCTTTCCGTAAACCTCATTCAACTGGTAGCCTGTCAGTTCTTCAGCCATATTATTCATTAAAACCGCCCTGCCCTTTTCGTCTGTTACGATTACTGCATCACCAATACTTAAAAGGGTAACCAGAAGCTTTTCTTTCTCAAGCTCAAGGGAATAGGTAAGCTCTTTCAGTTTTGAAGAGGCATAATTCAAGGCCTCTTCAAGAGTTTTTAACTCTTTAAAAGGACACATTATGGTGATAGTTCTACCAGATTTTTCAGGTAAGGACCGGGCAAAGTTCTCAAGGATAGATAGGTTTCTGAGAGGAAACCTGAGGAAAAAGAGCAATAGCCAGAGTGATAACAGGATAGATAGCAATAAAATCACCAAAGCCGTCTTAGCAAGACCTTCCACAAGGGATGTAAGGTCTCTTTTGTTGATTACAACTTTGATCCAGGCTAAGGTTTCATTATCTAAAGATATAGGAGCATAAAAGATGAGTTCCTCCTTAGCCTCCACAAAATGAGGTTGTCCTTTAACCAAATCCCTTTGACAGGGAATGGCATAGTCAATCTTTATATCCCCTTTACGACGAGTTAGTTTTAGGAGACACTTTTCATTCTCCATAAGAGCTACTTCTTGAATACTTTGGTCTGAAAAAAGCCTAAAATAGACCTTTTCTAAAGTTGCAAAGTCCTGATTTAAAAAGTATTCAAGAGAAAAGGTGGCTAAACCCTCAGCATATCTTGACCCTTTTTGCACATTTTGTTCGTACAGACTTTGATAATTT